>DKJY01000163.1 GCA_002454955.1 Bacteroidales bacterium UBA6680 | reverse complement strand
ATGGAACTCGCATGATTTAGCCATTTTCGTGTGTTAAAAAAGCCTTTGCTAGTGCTCGTTTTATCTGTAATATTTAATTTTTAGCTGTTTAGCTAATCCTGTAGGTAAATAATACTTAACTCTCTTCATAAATTTTAATAACAACCACTTACCTACAGAAGTAACAGTAAATTCCTAATAACTATCTATATCTGCTTTACAATTAATAGTTCCTGTTATTCTAAAGAACTGGTTCCGGCTAAATACTTTTCATACTATGCATAACATAACCTACCAGACAGTTATTTAATTCTCTTTTGTTATATGGTTGCCAACCGAAATCCTAAGGAAACAAACAACTACGCTTAAATACAAAATTGTAACCCAAAGATTTCGTATCGGCAATCCAAAACCACAACACTCTCCTACAAAACATGTAGAAAACAATAGAGAAGGAGGAGAACCAATCCTCCCCCTCAACCACTAACTTATTTTATATTTAGTTTACGAGTAATTACATAATCAGCCGTTTGAATCTTAACTATATACATTCCTGTAGATAGTCCAGAAACATTCAGTCTGTTAGTCATTTGCTCCTTAACAACCATAACACCATTAGTATTAAATACCGATACTGTTGCATTATCAACACCATCAATATTAACTACTGTTGAAGCAGGATTAGGGTATATTGACACATTTACATTGTTATCGTTAATACCTAATATCTTATCCTCTTTAACCAATATCTCAAATGTCTGTTTAACATTCTCTTTACCATCAGTTGCAACAATTACGATATTATGTGTTCCTATATTTGCCTTTGCAGGTGTACCAGAAAGCTTTGCTTTGCCATTCTCTACAGCTGTAAGTTTAAGCCACTCTATATCCTTCTCTAATGAGATAGTAATATTGTCATTATCAGTATCGATTACAGTAATATTATATACATACTCCTCACCTTCAACTGCATTTACAACTGCTGTAGATGTAAACTCAGGTGCATTATTTGTAGCAGCTGTAGCTGTAACATTTATATCAAACTCCTGCTTTATTGTTTGAATACCATCGGTTACAGAGATAACAACATGATTTACTCCTTTATTCTCATCGGCAGGTGTACCAGAAAGTTTTGCTTTACCATTCTCTACATCTGTAAGTGTTAACCATGAGACATCCGAATCAAGCTTTATTGTAAGGTTATCATCGTCTGAATCTGTTGCAACTATATTGTATACATACTCTGTTTCTACTGTAGCATCAGTAATTGCTTTTGATGTAAATTCCGGTGCATTATTTGGTGTATCAGAAAAATCAAATTTACTCATCTCAACATCATCAACCATAAATATGAATCCATCAAACTCAGTTACATTCTGTATTGCAATATGAATATCTTTTCCTGCATAAGCGCTAAGATCAAATGTAAACTCTTCCCAATCGTCAGCACCTGCACGTAACAGCTTACCATCTTCAAGAACCTTAAAGCTTCCTACTTTATCATCTGTTTCAGAAACCAGTACATTAAATTGCGATAGTTTAAACTGATCTGTATATGATTTTGCCCAGAATGTAAATTTAGCACCATCCTTTGCACGTGCCTTTGGCGTAATCAGCCAATCGTTACAATCTTCGCCATCTGCCTGAACTGTTAACGCCATAAGCACCTTATCACCAGTTTTAGGATATGCATTATAGAATGTCTTCTTATGATTCATTACTATATAAGCAAATGGAGATCCTATATTATCATAGTTAGTCATAATTGGTTTTACAGTAGGGTGTCTGTCAACATCCTTAAGTATAAACGGAGGTATATCAATTACAAAATCATCGTTCTCCTCAAAGCTGTAATAGCGTACATCAGCAGGATTTGAATGTCCATCAAGCTTAATTTCTATTACATCGCCACTATTAAATGTAATTGTGTAAGTAGTATTTAATACTCCACTCTCAGCAGGATTAAATTTGAATCCAAAGTCTACGTACTCACCCGGAGCAAGATCAAGATTATCTGAATCAAGATTTGTAGAGAAGTTTGCATCACTAAACTCTGCTTTTGTTATAGTTAAATTAGATGTACCATCATTAAATAGTCTGAAAATATCACCTGACTGAACATTTACATGATAGTTATGACGTCCTGCACTCCAGCTTCTGTTTACAAGATATGGATTACCAGCTGACTTAAGTTCTGAAACCTCAATATTATCAAGGCCTGTTCCTGTTGCATCATTTCCTGAACTCCAATCTCTCCAACGTACAATAACTGATTTACCTTTATAATCTGCAAGGCTATATTTTACTCGCACATAATCTGTCATAGGTTTACTCTCTGACAAAAAATCAACACGTTTCCAGTTCTTTCCGTTATCCTCTGATAGCTCAAAAAATGTGGTATCGGTTTTTGCTACTCTGTTTTCAGGATAGATATTTGCATCTTTCCAGTAGAATGCAATCTGCATATCCTTATCTGCCGGAAGCTCTATTGGAGGCATTTGCAATATAGCCTCGCCTGCGCCCCAAACAGTACGAGCACATACGTTTCCCTGAAACGGAACTTCTCCTGGTAGCCACTTTCTCTCTCCTTCCATAATCCATCCCAACGGAGGCATAGTTTTACTGTTATTCTCAAAACCCATGAAGTATGGGAAAGCCTTTATTGTTGGGTCATCAAATGTTGAGAAACTCCAAACAGGGCAATCAGTAGCTATACCATGCTCATTTTCCGGCACAATCTGCCAATAATATGTTGTTGAGTACTTAAGGTTTGTAGCCATATACTCTGTAGCATCTGTTATCTTTAATCCAGAAACTACATCTGTAGGGTCATCCTCTGTTGTACCGATATTTATTTTATAATCATCTGCCATTAATACAGGATCCCAACGTAGAATTACAGAGATATTCTGATTAACTGCATCATCAATAGGGTCAGGATTCTGTGATGCTAAAGGAGCAGAACCCTCTTGCCAAAGCGGAGGAAGTATTACATCATCAATAAATGATGCTCCACACTCTGTTGACCATCCGTATATAGTAAGGTTATAATCAAATTTAATATAACAGTTATCTGATTTTGGTTCTCCAAGATCAATTGTAACCTCTTCCCATGTAGAGTTATTAAATGTAAGGGTTTTTATCTTTTGCCATGTATTTCCACCATCTTTACTAAACTTTACATACGTTTCGTTCTCGTTAACATTAGAACCATCTTCTCTGTAAAAAAATGTAAACTTATGACTACCTGTACTCATGTTCAGACGAGGAGTCTTAAGAGTTGGGTTATCATCTTCAAAGAAACAACGAGCAACGGCTTTACCTGAAAGAGCATAGAATTCACCTCTTTTCCATCCACCTTTCTCTTTTATCCATCCTGCAGGAGGGAAAGTCTCACTCTCGAAACTCTCAACAGTATACCCCTGTGGTAATTGCTCTTTTATTGCAGATATGTGACAAATGTAGTCTCCACCATTTGTTTTTATAATCATATCTGTCTCTGTTTTTCCATCCTTTGTTGGATTGTAGTAAACACCAAAATTCTTAGCCTGACGAGGATCAAGGCTTACCTCTTCTGGTTTAAGATCTGTTGAGAAATCAGTTCCTTCAAGACCCTCTATTGATGTAATAGTTAGTTTATCAATACCATTATTTACTATCTGAAAAGTATTTCCGCTATAGATATTCTGTCCTACATAAGTCTTTTTAAAAGCAAAGTTACCAGGAGCACCTCCAACAATTGGAGTAGACATTGGTGTATACTCTTGTACCTTTACAGCATCAAGTCTGAAGATATTTGCAATATCAGACTCCTTACCAATATAATTAAAGGCAACCTTTACTGTTTTTCCTTTGTAATCTGAGATATCAATCTTTGAAGTAAGATGACCAAAATGTGGCCATGGCCATGTTACATATGAGTTCTCAATCATTGTCTGATCATCCTCTGCCCATATCACAGTCCATGTATTCCCATCATCTTCAGATATCTTTACTTTAACATCGTATGTATCGTTATCAACACTGAACACTTTATTACAAGCCCACATAAACGATAACTGAGTATGCTCCATATCAGCTGGTATAGCAATGTTCTTTGTTATTAACCACTCATTCTGTATTGGAGTATCACTATTAGATGATATCTCAGCACAACAACCGGCGCTAAGAATATACGATTGAATATACTGAGGATCGATATCATTAAAACACTCAACACCCCAATGCATTACAGATACATCACCGTTTTTCACAGACCACCCTGCAGGAGGAAAACTCTGTTCAAACTCTTCATTTAGTAGTACCCTTTTTGCTTCTTCGGCAAATGAATTTGCCAGAGCTAACAAAAAGCATACACTTAGTAAGGTAAATTTTCTCATTTGTTATTATTTTAAGTTATTCAGTTAAATAGTTGTCATATGTTCTATATCGCACCGTTATTCCAACAATGTTTTTTTGATTTGCAAATTCTGGTAACAAATCTATTTTAACATGATCATAAAACTTAATTTTTCACCCCTACAAGTAACAACACACCCCATAACAAATAACAACATCATTAAAAAGAGCATATAACAAAACAGGCAATTCACAAATCACTACAAACTGATTATCATCAATATAACCTATAACAAGATTTATAACAAACAAACATTTTTTAATTATTATTATAACAAAGTAGCATATTTATTAATGGTCTGAGCCGTTTTTTTTATACATTGTGGCTATATATTTAGGCTTTGGAACTGTTATTATACATTGCCCCGGATAAATTAATTGTAAAACAAACCTTTATAAAAAACAGATCGAGATGAAATACACAATATTTCTTCTGGGATTATTGAATATTGCCTCATTAGCATCGTTTGATAAAATACAGAATTTATTAGATAAATCTAAAAAGACCGATTCTACAGAACTTGCTGAAATCTACGTTAAAATCTCAAAAGAATACTTCTCTGTATCAAACAATAAAGAGTCTGATTTATATGCGCACAAAGCACTAAAATTGGCTGAAAAGCTTAACCAATACAATATGGAGATTGAGGCTATGATTCTTATTGGAAAAAATGAAGAGGTGATAAATCATGGCAAGAATACAATAACCATTTATATGGAAGCTTTGGCTAAAGCTAAAGAGATTAATAATGAATATCTTATTGGGCTTACTCAAAACAGAATTGGTCAATTCTACTACTCTTTATGCCTGTACGATCAGGCTATGAAATATTTCTACGATGCTCTTCATATTGCTGAAAACAATGATTTTAAAGAACTTGAGTCTATGATTGTTAACAATATTGGAATAATATTCTATGTTAATGGCGATCTGGATTCTGCACTGGAACAGTTTCTTAAATCAAATATGATAAGCGATCAGCTTAAAAAGGAGGATCCTACATCGTTAAATAACATAGGGCTTGTTCACTGGATGCAAGGCGATTTAGATAAATCGCTTGATCTGTTTCAGCAGTCGATGGAGATAAACAAGAAGAATCATAATTTTAAGGAGGTATCTACACAACTAAACAATATAGGGCTTGTTTACAGAGATATGAATAAGTTAACAACATCGTTAACATGGTTTGAACAATCTCTAAAAATAAGTAAGAAGATACATGATAAACACGGAGAGATAAATGCCCTTATAAACATATCGGGTGTTTATATGGAGCAGAAAAAACTTGATCAGGCAACAGAGATACTTAACAGAGCCCTAAAAGAGAGTAAAGAGAATAACTATAAAGATTATCTGCTAGAGTGTTATAAAGGTTTAGCACTTACATCTACTTTTGAGAATGACTTTGAAAGAGCTCTGGATTTTACCCACAAACAGATGGCTCTGCACAACTCAATATTTAACGAAAAGAAAAACAGAGATATAGCTCAGTTGAATAATGCCTATGAATTAGAAAAGAAACAGGAACAGATTGACATTCTGGAGAGCGAAAAGAGTATGCACCTGATTCTATGGGGCGGATTGTCTGTGCTTTGCGTTGTAATTGCTATATCTGTATACATATCGCTATCCTCTAAAAACAAACTACTTAAACAGAATAACGATATCCTTAAACAGAAAGAAGAAATTAACTCATTACAATTAGATAAGGTTAGCCTTGAAAACGAAAAACGTGCACAAGAGAATATACTTCTGCAAAAAGATATTGAGGCAAGAAATAAAGCAGCAGTACACCAGAAAGAGAAGTATGACCTTGAACTTGAACATAAGAATAAAGAACTTAGTACCATTGCTCTTATGGTTAACAACAAAAACGATATAATATCGCAGATTTGCGATAAACTAACCAAATTATCAGGTGATTTTAAGGTAGAGAACAGAAAAAAGATTAATGCGATGATACGTGAAGTAAAGAATAGCATTGATACAGATAAAGAGTGGGATACATTTAAAAAACATTTTGAAGAGGTTCATAACGATTTCTTTGACAAACTACTCAGTCAATCATCTACACTTACAGCTAATGATCTTAAACTATGTGCCTACATGCGCATTAATGTAAGTACCAAGGAAATTTCAAGAATACTGAACATATCACCAGCAGCAGTAAATCAGCGCCGATATAGAATAAGAGAGAAGCTGGATATACCTCAGGAGATTACTCTTTTTGAATATATGAGTAAGGTGTAATATATTTGTTATGTTAAAATCAATATACTATGAAGCAACTATGTAAAAGATAGCCTCTCAGGATTTTTCTTACATAGTTGTTCCATCTGATAAATTAAATATACTATTACAGATGAAGAAGGTAGGAATAATTAGATGCCTGCAGACAGAGGATTACTGTCCGGGAAGTACATGTTTTGCTGTTGCTAATAAAGGTAAAAAGGCCTTTGAAGACCATGGTGAAGTTAATATTGTTGGCTTTATTACCTGTGGCGGATGTCCGGGAAAAAGAGCTGTTATGCGCGCTAAAATGCTGGTTGATCGTGGAGCTGAAGCTATAGTATTTGCATCGTGCATTAGCCGTGGAAACCCTATTGGCTTTGCTTGTCCGCATTTTGAGAATATGCGAAACAGCATTATAAAAAAGGTTGGTGAAGATATTGAGATAATTGACTGGACTCACTAATAAAAATATGGCAGCCGGATGTACATCGGCTGCCTCTTTATACAAAATATAATGATGTTTAGTTTAATTCTTTCCGTTCATTCTATCAGCAGGAAATATTCTATAAGTATCTCCCCTCTCCTCTTTTAATCTTTTCAGTTCTCTGTAGGCTATATAATCTGACAGATTAAATGCAAATGCCTGTCTAGATTCATAGTACTTTGTAAAGTAGTAGCACTTATCAACTATCTTTTCATGAATATATCCCGGGAACTTATCAATATGCTTATACAATACATGCGACGATGCACCTGAGTATGTAAGCAGATAATCATAATCTGTTGCAGCTGTATACTCATTCTCAAGGTTATATCTAACTATAACTACATCCCAATTAATTACCGACGATAGTGCTACAATAAGCATAGATACTATTGCTGATCTGGATAGTACATAAAATGCGGTAGTATTTTTGTATAACTTATAGGCTACAATAGCTGTTATTGCAAGTGTAATTAACAGGAATATAAAAACACCAATACGTTTATCTGTTAATCCATAATAGTTTATATAATGTATATTTTTTACAGCAACAGAGATTATTAAAAATAGTATCTGAATTAGCCAAAAACCAACAATTCTTTTAAGCAATTTACCCTGTTTTGTAAAGTTATGTCTGTTCCTGAATATAAATAGTATTATACCTATTGTAAACATTATTGCCACTATAAGCAGATAGGTTCCTTCATGCACAAAGTTTGACAGTTCACTCTCAACTGTAACAAAACTGAACCAAACCCACGATATATCAATAATGTTCACCACCAATAGTATCAAATTAAGTGATATTGCCAACATCATAAAAGCTTTCTGTTCACCTTTTGATGCTTTATTATCTGATTGCTCCTTAGGTCGTGCTATCTTTAAACTCCATCTGTCTTTAATATTTACTACTGATGATATTACGGTAGAAAAATAGAACATCAGAGCAAAAAAACCTCCAAAGATTATAAGTGCAATTTTACCAAATTCAAAAAGGTCAAAGAATGAGTCTAAAACACTAATTATTGGCTCAGTAACTACACCTACAAGATTGTTAAACTTAGGATTTGCATATGAGAATATTATTATAAATACTATAAGAATTATTACAGGAATAATGTATACAAACCAACTACCCTTTACTCTCTTTAAGAAACCTGTATTTATCTTTGTTAGATTTGTAACCGCATCTGCCGTACCAAATACAGCAGATAATACAAAATTGAAAAACAGAGCAATAGGCGCAAACACTACTGTGCGTAGATTACTAAAGTTATATAATGCAACAAAGGTTAAGAACAGCATTATCATAACTATCTTACTAAAAACAGACCCGGTTAATATAATAGCTATAACCGATATCAGATAAACTATACCAACCTCTTTGATTACCTGTCTTTTATAACTACTACTATTTATATATATCATAGATAGTCCTGCAAACAAACTATAACACACAAAATTAAGATCAAACGCCTCTGCTCTCCAGAACAGATTATAAAATAATATCACTGAGACTATCCCTGCAATATATTTTAAGACAATATTTTTCATCTGTTTTATATTTAAGTTAATACTATTTAATCAAATCACCACACTTTTACATTCATAGTGCTTTGAATTACAAAGTGTGAATATAAAAAAAATCAACTTTTCAGAAGCTGCTCCAGACTATCAAGGTGTTCCTTAAACGCAGTCTTACCCAAATCAGTAACAGCATAAGTTGTTTTAGTTTTTTTTCCAACAATACCTTTTTCTGATATAACATAATTAAGTTTTATTAAAGCATTAATATGGCTTGCAAAGTTTCCATCTGTAACACCCAACAGCTCTTTAAATGTATTAAAATCAACATTATCATTAACAATAAGAATAGACATAATACCTAAACGTATTCTGCTCTCAAATGCTTTATTTAAACCTGATATTATGCTCTTCATTGTAATACTATTTAATCATATCCCCCTCACTACTGTCTATCATATTTACGATACATAAATATACCATAGATAATGTGTAACAGACCAAATCCTACAATCCAAAAAATAAATCCGTAACCTAAAATAAACAGGTTTACTATACCCAAAACAAGCTCTAAATATCCTAAATATCTTATTGTATGAAGCGAATATCTGCTAGCATTTATAAGCCCTAATCCATAAAATATAAGCATAGATGGAGCTATTAGACCAACAAGACCATGATACAGTGTTGCAATACAAAATATTCCTCCTGTAACTATTGGTACAAAAAGATTAACAAGCATATTTATCGATGTCTTATCAATAAGTTTCTGCCCACTCCTTTTTGTTTTACGATATGTAAAGTAGAAACCGGAAAGAAGAGCTAATGCAAGTACTACTAATGCATCTATTATATAAAACATCATATTATCCTTGGCCTCCGATACAAAGAAACCTTTCAGGTAATATGCTACAGCTGCACCAGCTACAGCTATTGTTCCAGCTGAAACACCCGATAATCCGCTTAAAGAGATAAATCTGGATGATCTCTCCATTAATGTTCTTATCTCCCGAATATCTTCTAAATGTCGATCCATATCTTTTCACTTTGAATTACAAAGTAAGTAATTATATAGTTTTTATGCAAAATTTATGAAAACTAAATTAAGTAGTTATTATACCATGTCATATTTTCAGTTTGCAGCTAAAAACAACGTCAATTTGGCATTTTTATTAATTTATGTTAAATCAATATGTAGTGGTACTATTTTTGAATACAGAGATATGTATAAATTGAGTTATATATAATAGAACCAAAAGAACAACAAACATATGACAATGATAGAACACCAAAAGCAGGTATTAAAGGGGATTAGTAACAGTATGAACAAATCACTGTTTAAAAAGGAGTTAATTAAATCGCTGCTATGGTTAAAGGGGAACGAACAGAACGAATTTGTAAACTGGGTTAAACGAAATTTCTATAACGACTTTCGCGATGTAATTGACAAGGTTATCTACAATGGGTTTTATCTGGCAAAATAGAACAGTGTAGTTACTATATTTGTAGCAAGAGAATGATTATAACTAACAGTAAACAGAAAACAATAGCTTTCTATGATATTGATGGTACTCTGCGCAGAACTGTTGATCCTTGGATGTTATTGCATAATCACCTGAACACAAACAAAGAGGGTAGCAGATATTATCAGGACTGGATAAACAATGTAATAACCTATGATGAGATGACCATTCGTGACGCAGCTCTGTGGAGAGGTATCAGCAAAATGGAGATGTTAAAGGTTATTAATGTTAATCCTTTAAGAAAGGGGGCTAAAGATCTAATAAAATGGTTTAAGGACAGAGATATTCCATGTATTGGTATAAGTACAGGATTATCATTTCTTAATGAGATTACAGCAACAGAAACAGGTTTGGATATGGTTGTGTCAAATAATGTTCTGTTTAACGACGGAATATGTACAGGTGATGTAGAGATAAATGTAAGGGAAGATTCAAAAGCTAATGTGATGGATAATATCATAAAGCTGTTTAACGGGAACGTAAAAAACATTTTGTCATTTGGCGATGGTATAGCTGATGTTCAAATGTTCAATAAGTCAACTTTTTCAGTAGCAATATTTCCAAAAAACGATTTTGTAAAAGATAATGCAAGTATAACTGTAAACTCTGAACCTATTGATTATGTTACAGATATCATCAACAGTCATATAAATAACTGATCTATTCTGTACTCTCGGTTTTTATGTGTGTAATTATTTTTATTATCTGTTTTCGTCAGATTATCGCCAAATATTCAGTTTTATAAGCTGTTTCAGTCAGATTATGACCAAATATTTAATTTTATGATCTGTTTCTGACGGATTTTCGTCAGAAATTCAGTTTTATGACCTGTTTTCGACGGATTTTCAGCATAAATCCAGTTTTCTGATCATTCTCCGACAAATTCTCAGCACAAATTTAG
>DKJY01000112.1 GCA_002454955.1 Bacteroidales bacterium UBA6680 | reverse complement strand
GTTCTGTGCTTTCATGACATTTCTTATTGTCTACGTAACAACAATATAGAGGTTACATACTTAACGGAAACAGAGCAGTTCGAAAACGTCCAAACAATCAATCAACAATCAGAACAAATCCGAATATTATACTAACTAAATTACAAATGCTTGCATACTATATTTAAGACATACACAAACATTTGTAATCATAAGAGACAATTTCTGAACAAATACTGTTAGCAGTCAAAGCTAACACTTTCATGAATATCTATAGTACAACCCTCAGACCAACCCAAATGGGGATGGTTCTTGAGCAGTTTCTTAGCCTCTGCAAAATCCTTAGCCGTAATAATAGAATACCCAACTACTTGTTTTGTACTTTTCTTGCATCCTCCATCAGATAGCAATTCAGTTCCGTTTATCAATGGTGCACCAAAATCGATTAGATTATCGCCCAATGAATCTCTCCAGGCATACCAAGGTTTCATTCCCTCTTCCTTCTGTTCTGGTGTAGTCTCAGACATCTTCCGCATAGCGTCTGACGTTGCATGATAAATAATTACAAATTTTTTCATCTGTTTATAATTGTTTTTTAGTTGTCAGATGGAACTCAAATAATTTAGTCACACTCGTTCTCATCTGTCTAACATTTGTTTTTCTGTTACCTGATTGCCAAATACAACACATATAATCTGATAATTGCACATTTGTCAATCTTATTAAAACATTAACTATAATTAAATTACTAAAAAACATAGATAAATCATACAATCACAGACAAAACAATCTCATATTATTTTAACTGCTGGTCAATACTCTTTGTTATATCAGAAGTTACATCTCCCGTGTGAGCAGTCTTCTTATTCTCAACAAGCATAATCTTACACTCCTGCATAGCTGATACTCTATGATCAACTCCTCTTTTCACAATATGCATATCACCTTTACGCATAGTAAAGTTACCATCTATAGCATCTTCAAAAAGCAACTCACCCTCTATAACATAGAACATCTCATCTTCATTTTTATGATTGTGCCATGGAATCTTATCACCTTTTATCTTGGCAACCTTTATATACACGTCATTAACCTCTCCAACTACTTTAGGAGAGAAATACTCATTAATATTATCAAATACATCATTAATATTCACCATAATAAATAATTCTATTTAACAGTAATACATACAAATAAAGTTGTATATTTATTATGTACCAATTTAAATAAAAATATGATTACAATACTAGAAACCCCATGCAATAGTATAGATGAAAGCTCCAGATTCTACTCAAAGCTTGGATTTACTACAATAGACAAAAAGAATAATCATGAAATTCTTTCTGATGGTAAAATCATTATAGACATAAATAACGATATATATACGCGTCCGGGAATAAGATTAATAAGTGATAACTGGACAAATACGATAATAAATCTAAAAAAGATAACCAAAGTAGTTAAGGCCGATAATAGCTATATTCTGTCTGACCCATCCGGAATTATAATAAGACTTGAACAAACTAATGATATACCCAAATTTCAGCTTCCTGAAGAGAACAGCTCTATATTAGGAAATTGTGCTGGGATAAGTCTGGAGTGCCTAAATACCGATTTGGCAATACAAATATGGGAAACTATAGGTTTTAAAATGGTTAGTGGGTCACCAGAGAATGGGTTTGTAATATTGGCAAACGATAACGGCGATGGTATTAGTATAATGCAATATGGAGCATGTCCACACATGTTCTTTAACCCATCAATAACATACTTTAATGGTAAAAATAACATTGACGTAATAAACAATATCAGAGATAAAAAGATAGAGGTTACTGAAGAGATTACACATTTTAACAAACAAAATATAGTAGATAATATAATAATAAGAGATCCGGGAGGAGTAGGATTCTTTATATTTAGCGACTAATTTTACACCGATTATGTAACGATATAAATAATATTAACTCAAAGAGTTAACAACTCTGTTATTTTATAATGTCTGTCTCCAAAACATTTAAGTGTAAAAATTCAAGAACAGTGTTAAATCCAAATAGTAAATTCCATTACTATTCTATAAAATTATACTACACACTATGCAAAATATTTATATTTTTGCATAGTGTGTGAAAACAGATTACCAGAAAGAAAAAATCATATTATATAATAAATATCAATTTAGTAATAAAACAAAAATATAATGCATTACAATCTTAAACTAAAACAAATAGCTATAGCAGTTATAGTATCTGTTTTGCTATTTACATCATGTAAACAAGAACAGAAGGGTTTAACTCTTATACCTAATGATACAGATCTTATAGGTGTAGTAGATGTTTTCTCTCTTATCAAAAAAGGTGAGCTAAGAAATATCGACGATCTTCAGCTTGTAAAGTTCGCAAATCAGGAGATGAAGAAAGAGAGCAAAAAAGTATCGAGATTCTTCAACAGTATTAAAGAAGATCCTAGAGTAACTGGTATAGACTTCCAGAAAGATATGTTTATGTACTACATAAACGATGCAAGAGATGAGAGATTCACATGTATTGCTTCGGAATTAAAAGATAGCCAGAAATTTAGCGATTTCCTTAGAGATATGTTTGATACTGCTGATGCAGATATTGATATTGTAGACGAAAAAGAATACAAGCTTGTATCGCTGGGCAGAGAAGCTTCAATTGTTTGGGACAACAACAAGGTACTAATGATTATTGCGGCCAGCTATTCAAGTAGAAAAAATCTTGCAAATCAGATCGAGAATCTGTTTAACCTTAAAGAAACAGAGTGTATTACTACAAACGATATCTTTAATAAATTTTATAAAAACAAAAAAGATATAAGTGTTTATGTAAATACAAACATTCTTTCTGATATAAGCAGAGAGTATGCATTCCTGATGAAGCAGATAAACTATGACTTTTCTGACAGTCACGCATCAGTGTATGTAGATTTTCAAGATAAAGCTATCTCTGTTAAAACTAACTTAGTTCCTAACGAGGAGATGGCTAAAATTCTTAATCAGAATAACATAACAATAAATAGTGAGCTTACTAATTTTGCTCCTAAAAATCAATTTGCTACAGTAGCTTACTCTTTAAATCCAAAGATTATTGTTGATCAGATGAAAGAGCAAGATAATTATAATTATACTGCTGAGATGATTAAGAATCAATTTGGAGTTGAGTTTGAGGAGATTTTCAATAACATAGGAGGAAGCATTCTTTTTGGTGTATATAACTTCGAAAAGCAGAAATATTTCTACAAAGGTTATGACTTTGTTAAGAAAGATAATGGCGATTATGGTTACGAGTTTGTAGAGAAAGAGAAAGAGTCTGTTGTTCCTGTTATGGGAATGCTATTTGATATCAAAGGAAAAGATGTGGTTGATAAGTTAATAGAAAAACTTCCTGAAGATGAATTTGTAAAGAATGGGAAACATTACGAATTCAAATTTGAAAACAGATACAAGTCGTATATGGTATATAATGACAAACAATGTCTTATAACTAACAGCAAAGAGGCTGTAGATGCATTTGAGAACGGAGGATTCAAATCTAGCCTTTCTGATTCTGACATTGCAAATAACATGAATAATAAAAATGTTTACGCATGGATGGATCTTGTATATGAGAACTACCCTACTGCTATTAAAGATGAAGTTACAGGTAATATGGACGACAAAGAGAAGACAATATTTAACCTATGGAACGATCTTCTGAAAGATGCAGAATACAAGCAAATAGATAAAACATCGTATGAGCTTAAAATAAATACCCAGAACAAAGGCAACAATAGCTTAAGAGCTATCATCGAGACAATTGATGAAAACTTTAAGCTAATGATGTAGTATATTGCTGTAATATGAATATTGAACTTAACAATATTAAGCCAAATTATATGTCAGAAGCCGAAATATCGGCTTCTGACATATATTTGCAAAAAAGCATACTCTTTGAAAAAGAGAAATTGTACCTTATTAAAGCAGGTTCAGGAAGAGGTAAAACATCTCTACTAAACTTTATTTATGGTATGAATCTTAATTATAGTGGTACAATAAGATACCCTATGCATAGTAGCTTTATGTCATTCTTTGATCTCAGAAAAGATAAACTAAGTTACATGTTTCAGGACTTTAAACTATTCCAGAATCTAACCACCTTTGAGAATATAAAGATCAAAAACAGTATAACAAATCACAAAACCGACAGAGAGATTATTGAATTAATAACCAAGGTTGGTTTAAAGGATAAGATAAACACAGAAATAACTAAACTATCACTTGGTCAAAGACAACGTATTGCTTTAATTAGAGCAGTATGCCAGCCCTTTGATTTTATATTAATGGATGAGCCATTTAGCCATCTGGATAATGAGAATATAAAGATTGCCACAGAAATTATAAATACTGAATTAAACAAAAACAGAGCAGGATTAATACTCTGCACACTCGAAAACGAATACTATTTTAACTACCACAAAAAATATAAACTGTAACAATACCAGATACCCCCCGGATTAAAACAGATCAATTAAAATGAAAGAAATCAATAAATTACAGCTATCTACTCTAATCCCCAGTCAGCTAATTGGATACTCAATAAGCCTCATCATTGGTATATTTATTATTCTCACAACCTTTCAGGTATACAAAGATGTATCGCCACTACTATCGGGCGAGGAGAAACTCTTTAGTAAAGATATTGCTGTTGTAAGTAAACACATTACAATTTTTAAAACCCTTGATAAGAGTAAAGCCTATTTTAAACAAAAAGAGATTAACAACATTGAAAAACAGCCCTTTATAAAAGATATTGCAACATTCACCCCTGCCACATACAAAATAAATGCATATACAAATAGTAGTGGCAACATTCCGCCATTCTATACCGATCTGTTCTTTGAGTCAATCCCCGACTCCTATATTGATATATCACCAGAGCAGTGGAAATGGAACAACAACAACAAATTCATTCCTATAATAATACCTAAAGATTATCTGAATCTATATAATTTTGGTTTTGCTGAGAGTCAGGGCTTACCACTACTATCTGAAAACACAATATCTGAAATTGAGTTTAACATAAGGTTATCTGGCAATGGAACCAAGGGAGAGTTTAAAAGCAGAATAGTAGGGTTTTCATCAAAAATAAACACCATTCTTGTTCCTCTTAACTTCATGAAATGGGCTAATAACAAATACGGAAAACGTAACAAGAAGATGAACATAAGTCGTGTTCTTGTTGAGTTCTCTAATCCTTCTGACGACAGAATGACACCTTTCTTTGAGGATAACAGCTACAATATAAACAACGATAAATTAGAGTATAACAAGATCATATTCCTGTTTAAATCGGCAATATACTTCTTTACAGGTCTTGCCATACTAATAATTATGCTATCGGTATCTGCAATAGTTTTAGGATTATTCCTTATTCTGCAACGAAATCAGGAGATGATAAAAAACCTGTACAACATTGGTTACCATTACAAACAGATAGCAAGACTATATCAGATAGTTCTCTCTGTAATAACTCTTATTGTTACAACTGTTGCAATAGTTACAAGTACAATTGTCAGAAATACATATAGTAACAGACTAGAATATCTGATAACCAATGCTAAACAGACAAACACCATTATAGTATTTGGTATAATTATTACTCTTATATTAATTGTTGTTTACAACATACTTATAGTAAAAAGAATAAAAAAAATCGCAACACAATAACACCTGTGCTGTTATATAACTAATGAATAATCAACTTCATAATTTAACCAACGATATTGTTGTAAGAGATATAAAACATAAAAACAGTTATAACTCAGACACAATTCACAGGCATAATTATTACGAAGTATTCATGTTTAACAGAGCCGATGGAGATAGCATGCAGATTATCGACTTCTGCAAATACAGTATAAAGTCAAATCATATCTATATTGTAGCTCCGGGTCAGGTACACTTAATGAAACGATTATCTGATGATAATGGCATCCTAATACAGTTTACCAAAGAGTTTCTTTCAGAGAGTATTCTTCCTATGCATATAGACTGGTATAGCAGATTTATAACAAATCCGGTAATAAACATTCCTGCAAATATATCAAAGCAGTTATTCAACAATATTAGTAAACTAAAAGAGATATACAATACAGAATCGGCATATAGAAAACAGAAACTACAAAAGATGTTTGGTCTTATATTCTTCTCTATACTGGAATTCACAAATAACGATAGATATAATAGTAATAATCTGGCATACCATTTTATTACCGAGGCAGAGAAAAGATTCAGAGAGATTAGAATTGTAAAGCAGTATGCAAATAGTCTGAACGTTACAATAAGCAAACTGGAAACTGTAGTAAAAAAACACTTTGGTAAAACACCATTGCAGATAATAAATGAGATACTTATTACAGAGATAAAAAGAGTGCTCATTACAGAAAATATATCTCAAAAAGAGATTACACACCTGCTCAATTTCGACAGTCAGGCATCATATACACGTTTCATAAAACGTAATACAGGAATGACTCCTACCCAATTAAAGAATGCAATGCTTGAAATACACAAATAAGTGATTAAAATTGCTAAATGCATTAACCAGGTTCTTAATAAATTTGCAACCAAAAGATCTATAGATTATAAAGGAGCCAGTTATGAAACAAAGCATAAGCAAAGACTTTTCACACGCGCGAAAATGATTATTATGCGAGTTCCATATGACCTATTAAAAACAAATTTAGACATATGAAAATAAATTCAAGAACACTGCACCGCGATTTGGGATACTTCTTTACCGGATTAATAATTGCATTCTCTGTATCGGGATTACTACTAAATCACAGACAGGATTTTAATCCTCTACAATATGAGTATGAATCAATTGAAATTCAGATACCGGAAAAGCTGCTTACTGAAAACATTACAGACAGTACCGTAATAAAGGTAAACAGTGAAATAAACATAACAGACAACATAAGAAGATATGGTGTACATAAAGATATTGTTTGGGTATCATACAAAAATGCAGATCTGCAATACGACAAAAATACCGGAAAAGGCGTTTTTAAACGTTTTATCCCAACTCCTGTAATTGCACAGATGGCACAGTTACATATGAGCATAAGCAAATACTGGATATACTATTCAGATATATTTGCAATATCGCTTATTATAATTGCAGTTACAGGTATGATATTCCCGAAAGGACGTAACAGTTTTAGAAAATACGGCTGGAAACTAACCATTGCAGGCTTAATATTCCCATTAATATTTCTATTTTTTCTATCATAAAATATGGATATACAAATAATAATATCATTCATTACAGCCTCTGTATTACTAACATTAATGCCCGGACCCGATAATATTCTGGTTATTACAGAGAGTATTACAAACGGCAAAAAGAGCGGAACAGCACTGGCTACAGGACTATCGTTAGGGTGTATAATACACACTATTGCTGCTGCTACAGGTCTGGCTTTAATAATAAAACAATCTGATACAGCTTTTAATATTATAAAATATGCAGGAGCTGCATATATACTCTATATAGCATTTAAAGCAGCTACTGATAAAACCAAGGCTATTGATAGCACCTCAACAGGATCAAAAAAGAGCTTTCTATCTCTTCTAAAAAAGGGATTTATAATGAATATCTTAAACCCAAAAGTATCGCTCTTTTTTATCGCTTTTCTTCCGCAATTCATAAGCAGTAATGGCTTTAGCCTTGCAGTTCAGATGTTAATTTTAGGCTTAATATTCATGATACAGACATCTTTAATATTTACACTTTTTGCTCAGGTATCAGGTAACCTGAACAGATATCTTAATAAGCCATCGTTCTGGATATATACAAAATGGGTTAAAGCATCTGTAATGGTAATAATTGGCATTCTTCTTCTATTAGCAGACAAATAGTACAAAAGTTGATATATATCACCCGTTTAATACCATTGTTTCAACAATTTAATATACAGATACCCGTATTATTGTAATTTTATTTGTAAATTAGGTATAAATACCTATGAGGGATAATAAATGTGCATAGAGTAAATCTATGCACAAACAGATAAATGCCGATATATAATTTATCTGGCAAATAAAATTACTTACGGATGAAAACAGCCAATACAATAACCGAACTGGAAAAAGAACTGAATCTACTTAAAGATGAGAACAGAAGACTAAAACAGAACAGACCCGGAAATCCGGGAGATCATAAAAGACTATCGGCACTTTTTCATGAGATGCAAATGGGCGTGCTTGTTGAGAATAACGATAGGGTAATTACACGAGCAAACAGCTTCTTCTGTAAACTCTTTGGTATACCCGATCCTACTATAATAATTGGTATGAACTGCGAATCGGCTACAGCAGAGGCATCGTTGCTATTCTCAAACCCAAGGCAGTTCATTGAACATATAAACAAGATACTTGAATATAAAAAGCTGGTACTCAACCAGGAGCTAAAGCTAAAAGACGGACGTGTATTTGAAAGAGATTACATTCCTGTATACGATAAAGATATATTCATTGGTAATATGTGGGTATATAGAGATATAACCAAACGATACCAATCTGAACTGGATCTGAAAACAAGTGAGATACGCTGGAAATTTGCTGTTGAAGGAAATAAGGATGGTCTTTGGGATTGGGATCTTAAGACAAATACAGTATTCTTCTCATCACAATGGAAACACATGATAGGATATAACGATCATGAGATAAAAGGAACAATTGAGGAGTGGGAAAAGAGAATTCACCCTGACGATATTGAACGCGTATATCATGACATAAACAAACATCTGCTAGGTAAAACAGATCAGTATGTAAATGAGCACAGAATGTTGTGTAAGAATAACACTTACAAATGGGTGCTAGACAGAGGTAAGATAATAGACTACGACGAGAAGAATATTCCGGTAAGAATGATAGGTATACACTCTGATATATCAGAAAGAAAGATGGCCGAAAGAGAGATTAAGAGGGTAAATAATAAACTATCTAACGAGAGAAACATGTTTATTCAGGGTAATGTAGTTGTGTTTAAATGGAAAAACACCAAACGATGGCCTGTTACATATGTCTCGCCAAATGTAGAGAATATATTAGGATACAAAGCTGATGAGATAATATCGCCAAAGTTTAAATACTCAGGCATAATACATCCGGAACATACAAAACAGATAGAGATTGATGTAGAAAAGGCGCTAAGTACAAATTCAGATAGCTTTGAGCATAAACCATACAGGCTATTCAAGAAAGATGGCTCAATAATGTGGGTTCATGATTACACAATAGTAATAAGAGACGAACAAGGCGATGTATCTGATTTTATGGGATATATTGTTGATATAACGGATCTTAAGGAAACGCAGAGTGCGCTTATTGAGAGTCAGAAGAAACTTATAGGGCTTAATGCTACCAAAGATAAATTCTTCTCAATAATTGCACACGATTTACGAAGTCCGTTTAGTGCCTTATTAGGTTTTAGCGATATAATAATTAATGAGATAAAAAAGAAACGCTACCATGAGCTGGAAACCTATATGGATGTTATTAAGGATACATCAAACAACACTCTTAAGCTCCTAGAGAATCTTCTTGAATGGGCATACACCCAAACCGATGGTATACAGTATGAGCCTGAGAATGTGACAATAAACTGTATCATACACAACGTTACTAAACAGAGCAAAAATGCAGCAGATCAGAAAGGCATAGTAGTTAAAGGAGATATTAACGACAGCATAATTATATATGCCGATAAAAACATGATTACAACTGTTTTAAGGAATCTGGTATCTAATGCAATAAAATATACAAAAGATGGTGGTATAATTAATATTATTGTTAAACAAGACAGTACTGATACAACCATAACAGTAAAAGATAACGGTATTGGCATGAAGCCTGAGAAGATAAAAAGATTGTTTAAAGCAGAGGAGAACGTAAGTACATTAGGAACAAATAACGAATCCGGAACCGGGCTGGGATTGCTATTATGTTATGAGTTTATAAAGAAACACAATGGCAAAATATGGGTAGATAGTATTGTGGATAAGGGAACATCGTTCCACTTTACAATACCTGTAATACAAGATTAAAACAACACAATATACTGTTTATTAGATTATTTACAGAAACCAAAGTTTGGTATTAAAATTTATACTGTTATATTTATATAAAACTAACATCAATGTATCAGCATAATATTAAAACCAAACGGCTTCTGATAAGAAGATTGCATACTGAAGATATTATAACATGGACACCCTTCTTTATAAATAATCCATCGTTACCCTATCTGGGGCTTGATCTTACACTAACACCAGAACAACAATCTAAGGATTGGATTGAGAGACAACTCTGGCGTTATGAAAATAGTAACTTTGGGCACCACGCCTTAATAAATAAAGGCAACGGACAGTTTATAGGACAATGTGGCTTACTTACTCAGGAGGTTGAGGGCAAACAGGAGATAGAGATTGGTTACCATATATTACAACAACATCAAGGAGTTGGTTATGCAACCGAGGCAGCAGAACATTTCCGTAACTACGCATTTAGCAACAACATAACCAACACGCTTATATCTGTAATTGACATCAGAAACAGAGCTTCGCAGAGAGTTGCTGATAAAATTGGGATGATTATAACAAAACAAATTGTATATTTTGGCCTGGATGTTTTTATATACAGAATAAACAAACCTTAAATCTCAGAGACAAGATGAATAAACAGCTAACAACCAGAGTAATATTTATTATAGCAATATCTATAGCTGCTATAGTATCTGTAAATGCACAGAAAGTATATACTGTAAAATATAGTTCAAATGCCGACGTAAAGGTTTTTGTTGTTAAGTACGAGTCACAGGCCGATCTGCTTGTATACACCGTTAAATACGAATCGCAGGCAAAGGGTAACGATGGTAAATGGTTTAAGGTAAAATATGAATCACAGGCTGATAAAAAGATATTCTTTACAGACTATGAATCGCAAGCCGATCTTAAAATATACTATGTCAGATACAGCTCTGAAGCTGGTTGGCGAAAAACAAGCAAAAAGCATCTGATGGAGTAATTTCCATCTATACAGATAAAAAAATACTCTCTGCATATTACAAATTTCATTAGTGTGTAGAGAGTTTTACTATCACTCTTAAATATATTTGAAGCTCTAACTTAAATAAAGATTATTTGGAGATATAATCTGGCTCAGAGTTACGATAACCAGCTGATAACCACCAAAAAAATCAACTCTGAGTCACCAAAACTTCTCTCTACAGAACGGCGCATTAACTCTTATTAATACAGATATCTCTCTATAAAAAAGAGGAATCATTCATATTTCGGGAACGTTAACTCTGAGTCGCCAAAACTTCTCTCTGCAGATCGGCGCATTAACTCTTATTAATACAGACATCTCTCTGTAAAAAACAGGGGTCGTTCTTATTTCCGGAAAGTTAACTCTAACACATAAAGATTTAACTCATACAGATTGGGGAATGGTCATTTTTTCAAAAATTTTCGACTCCTACTTTTACAGAACTCATTCTCACTTAATTAAACATGACTGTTTTTCTCAAAAAAATCTCTCTGAAAAATTCATGATCAACTCTTTTTTTTAAAAATCTCATTCTGAGAAATAAAAAAATCTCTCTGAAAAAGAAAAATTTAACTCTAAGTACTGAAAAAGTCTCTCTGCACTCTTCTGAAATAATAAATATTAAGGATAAAATCACTCTACACTCCAGGTAAGCATCTCTTTACCAGAACAGATAACAAATATATAAAAGGTACCCATAGTACGGGCACCTTTTTGTATATGTATAGTAATCACATATTACTGTTTAACTTTATACAGCAATTTATAAACTATAGGAACAAATATAAGGGTTATAACTGTTGCAAACAGTAATCCAAATATTATTGCAATTGCCATAGGTCTCCACATTACACCTCCACCTATCCATAATGGTATAAGTCCAAACGATGTGGTAAATGTTGTTAGCAGAATTGGTCTGAATCTCTCAAATGCAGCGTACACAATAGAGTCAAAAGGGGTTCTGCCATTCTCTTGTCTCTCTATCTGAATACGATCTATAAGCACAATTGCATTGTTTATTATTATTCCGGCAAGCGATATAATACCCAAAAATGCAGTAAAACTAAAAAACGATCCGGTAAACAACAGACCTCCTACAATACCAATTAATCCCAGAGGTATTGTACTCATTATAATTGCAGATTTACGTACAGAATTAAACTGCATAATAAGCAACAACACAATTATAAATATAGATAGAGGCAACTTATCTGCTACAGCACCCATTGCATCCTGACTACTCTCAGCATCGCCACCAAACTCATAGCTATACCCGGGTTTCCAGGTTTTGCTATCCTCCTTAATCCAGCTACCTAATTTGGTAAATATATCGTTAGCTGTAATACCATCTTTAAGCTGACTCTGAACAGTAATATTACGCACAATATCTCTACGCAATATTTTGGCATATTGCCAATCGGTAACAATGTTTGCAACCTGTGCTAACGGAATATTTGTTGCGCTTGACTGACTAAATATATTGAGTCCTTCCAGTTCATCAAAGCTTACCATCTCACTTCCCTCTGTTCTCATAACTATTGGTATAGACTTATCATCTAGCCTGTATTCACCAACGGTAAATCCAGATAGTGTTGTACTTGCCGATACCGCAATATCCTGATTGGTAAGCCCTGAACGATTTAGTTTGGCAGGGTCTATATTTACCAGAAACTTCTTTATACGCGGTCCCCAGTTATCGTCAACACTCTTGGTTCCTGATATACCAATTAACCTGTTTTTTACTTTTGATGCCAGTCTGAGTAGCTCATCCGGATCATCGCCAGATATACGTATCTCAACAGGTATAGCAGATCCTCCTCCGCTACCAAGGCGTTTTATTGTTGTTTGTGCATCTGGCAAATTCATAAAACAGAACTTGTCAAGCGCATCTATAACTAACTGATTATCGCTACCAGACGATGTATTAATAAGCAGATGGGCATATCCTGAATTTGCCTCGCCAGGAAAATAACCCAGATCATAAGAGTTTGGCCCCTCTCCTATAAATGCCGACCAATCTGTTACACCTCTGGTTCTCTCTTTATCAACCAATAAACTATCTGTAATAAACCTCTCTATAAGCTCTACACTATTCTCTGTAGACTCTATTGCAGTACCTAACGGCAGATTCAGATCAAGTGTAATAAGATTACGTTCGCTATCTGGCATAAAACTTACAGGTATCTTTGTAAAACCGTATAACGATATTATAAGGAGCAGAACAATTGCCAATACAACCTTAACAGGACGGTTTAGTGTCCATATCAGGAATTTTTTATAGTAATCGTTAAGCAGATCGAACATACCACGTTTCTTAACACTGCTCTTTTTAATCCTTATAATGGCAACGGCAAGCATTGGTACTACTGTAAGAGCCATTAACCACGACGATAACAGAGCTATTGTTATAACCTCAAACAGCGATCCCATTATCTCTCCCATAACAGACTCTGCCAAAAAGAACGATAGAAATGCTGCCGATGTAGTAAGCGATGAGGTAAGTAGAGGTATCATAAGCTCTTTACTTGACGATATTGCAGCCTCTTTGCCTGTTGCACCACGCTCCATCTTAACCATCATAGATTCAGACATTACTATTGCATTATCTACTAACATACCCAACGCCATTATAAGTGCCGCTAACGATACCTGATTTAACCCAATAGTAAATACATTCATTAACAATATGGTCAGAATAATTGCTGTTGGAATAAGACTGGCAACAACAATACCTGTGCGCATTCCGAGAAACAGAAACATAACAATTACAACTATAATAATACTCTGCATAAGGTTACTCATAAAGTCGTCTATACTACTCTGTACCTCATAATCCTGCGAAGCCATTCTAACAACTTTTATTCCTACAGGAAGTGTATTATTATAATCTGCTATAAGGCTATTTACTGCGATACCCAGATTAATAATATTAGCACCCTCTTTAAGTGATATGTAGAGAGCAATACCCTCCATTCCGTTTATCTTAACTATTGATTTTCTGGGTGTAATATAACCCTCATACACATTTGTTATATCTTCAAGAAATACCGATCCTCTGCCCTCTCCTGTTGGTATCATTATCTGGCGTATCTCATCAATACTCTCAAAATTACCAGAAGGTTCAAGGATAACTCTCTCGCTCTCAAGGTTTATCTCTCCGGCTGGTATAATAATATTTGTAGATGATATAATACCTTTAAGCTGATTGCCTGAAAGCCCCAACTCAGATAGTTTTGCATCGTCAAAGTCTATGAATATACGCTGATCTATAACTCCTCCGAGTTCTACTTTTGCAGCATCATCAAGTTTAATTAATTTATCGCGTAAATCATCTGCATAGTCCTCAACCTCATGCGATTCAAAGCCATCATTTATAAGACCTACACTTATACCGTACACAACACCTACATCATCATCCTTTAGGTTCGGACCATATATCCCGGCAGGTAACTGATCTTTTATATTGTCTATCTTACGTCTTAGTCTGTCCCATATTGGCTGCAGATTACTCTTTGGTACATTCTCTTTAAGCGATACACTAACTACCGACAGTCCGGTTCGTGATTCGCTACTTATATAATCAACCTCAGGTATCTCCTGTGCAACCTTCTCTATTTTATCTGTTATTAAAGCCTCTACCCTCTCCGGTCCGGCTCCCGGAAACGATGTTACGATACTTGCCACACGCACTGTAAATGGCGGCATGCTATCTCTAGGCAGGGTTTTATAACTCAACAGTCCTAGTGCAATAATAATTATTAATGCCACATAGGTTACTCTGTTATATTTTATTGCCGTTCCAGTAATATTCATATCGCTATCTGTTTAATAGTGAAACCTTCATACCATCGTATAAGCTTCTGAGTCCTGCTACAGCAACAATATCTCCGTCATCAACTCCCGATATAACAATAAAACCATCAGATGCCAGTGCACCAATCTCTATTACCTGTTTCTTTGCTATATAGTGGTTTCCTTCGGCAACAAGGGTATAAACAAAGTTTCCGTCCTGATCGTTACCAACAGCTTTAACAGGTACCACAAGTCTTGATCTGGTATCTTTATTTCCAAAACTAAACCTAACCTTTGCAGCCATACCCGGACGTATATCCTTTACCTGACCTACTATCTTAATTATCACAGGAAAGGTAGTGGCACCGCCCGATGAGTATCCAACCTCTGTAACAATACCCTTTACCTCTATGTTTCCTAATGCAACAAATGTAACAAGTACCTCATCGCCATGGCTTATCTTGTTTATATATCCTTCAGGTATTCCTACATCAACCTCAGCATCTGATCTACCTGAGCTCATTACAATTATTGGCGATCCGGCTTGTGCAAACTCATTTACATTACTATTCTTAGCAGATATTACACCATCCATTGGTGCATACAGTTTAGTATACTCTATCTGCGAACCTTGTAACTCAACTGCACGCTGAGCCGCTTCATATTGCGACTGTGCATTTGAGTATCCACTCTTAGATTTTTCGTAATCGCTAAGCGATGCATTATTTGTCTGATAGAGCTGTTTTACACGTTCAAAGTTAGATCTTGATGTCTCTAACTGCACCTCGGCGTTACGTTTATCGACTTTTGCTTTCTCTAACGATATTATTGCATCTTTCTGATCAAGTTGTCCCAAAAGTTGCCCCTTCTTTACACGTTGTCCAACCTTTATATTAAGGCTGGTAATAAGACCGTTTGATCTAAAGCTCAGATTTGTTTCTGAACTAGATTTTGATACGCCGTTAAATGTGCGTTCTACAATACCGCCTGAAAAACGCACCTTATCGTACTTTACCGGTTTGTATATCTCTTTAGCCTCATCTCTGTTTCCATTGCCACAACCATATATAATTGCAGCAAAAAATAGAGTTGTTATATAAATATTTAGTTTTGTTCTCATATGTGTATAGTTTTTATTTCTAATGGTTATGTTAACTTGCATTATATGTATATAAACAGTATTATTCAACCCCAAACACCTTCTTACCTGTCTCTATATCATTCCTAAATTCCATAAATCTGTTCTCCATTGCACGCCTGTCGTCAGGTAACATATACGATGAAAAACTACCCAGGCTATATTCCAGTTTATAATATGCTATAATGAGATCGTATATAGATATTGAGTAACTGAGCTTTGCCTGTAACGATGCTTTTTGTGCATCAATAAGATCTACAATTGATACTACACCTTGCTTGTAGCTATCCTGAACCAGTTCAAAGTTTTTTCTGGCATTATCGGCCGATGTGTAACTAAAATCGGTATTTGTAAGTGCACTAATAAGCTGCATAATATTTGAGGTAATATTCAGTTCCAGATTATTATCAAGATTACGAAGCGAATACTCCAGCTGCTCTGTCTGTATCTTTGTTTTATTATACTTAACCTTACGCAGCTTTCCGGCAAAGAGCGGATACGTTAGTGATACACCAACATTCCAATTATTATCGCTTCTGGCAACAGCAAATCCTGTTGACGGGTCGGGATCGTCAGACCCTTTTCCTGCTCTGTGAAAAACAGAACTATATTGCCCCTGGAGTGCCAGTGTTGGCGTATAGAACATTCGTCGGTTCATTTTATGTTGCCTGTCAACGGCTTTAATATTCTCTAATAGTTCACGTTTTGCCGGATGACTACTCTTTGCCTCTGTTATAAGAAAGCCTATAAGCACCTCTGTATTAACTGGGTCTGATATTAGTTCATATAACTCGTTACGTTTTAACTCATTAAACATTTTATCATCTATATCAACATCCTCTATCTCAAACTCATCATCTAGCCTGTTATTAAGTAAACTATTTAGTTGTAGTTTTCTGGTAAATACAGTAATGTTTGCCTCTACAACACTTTGCATTGCATTAGCAACCTCACTCTCCCATCTGTAAACATCAGCTTTATTAGACGATCCGAGCGATACCCGTATTTTTGCAAGGTCAAGGTTTTTCTTAGATACAGATAGATTCTCATCCTGTATAGACAGGTACGATTTTGCCGAAAGCAGATTGAAATATGCCATATGCACATCAAGCATTACTTTTAATACCTCTTGCTCTCGCGAATAGCTCTTTGCTGCTGCAAGGTGTTTATTTATCTTAATTGCAGCTATGGCCTCTTCTGAGTATAACAATTGTTGCAATGTAGCAGCTCCGCTTAATGTAGTTTCTGCCTGTCCGCTAAAACTACTTGCTCTCTCATCATTTATCTGTGTTCCCGTAGCAGATAGCTCAACAGTTGGCATAAATCTGGTTTTTGCCTCTGATATATCCTGCATTGTAAGTTCAAGATCTTTATCACTTACCTTTATAGATACATTATTGTCTATTGCCATGCTCATTATCTCCGATAGTGTGTAGCTATCAGACATATCTACGCTATCTTTTACAAAATTGGCTACAAATAGGTGTTTAAATTTAGGAAAGAAGTTTATCTTGCGCGCTGTACTCATATTTATATACAACTCCTCTTTTGTATTAAGGTTTACAGATTGCTCCTCAATTGGTATCCCGGAAATGACATCATCAATCATTACCGCTATTTTTCGGTATATTTGAGTGTGTGCATTGTCAACAGTTAAACTTGCCATTATACCATTATCTACATGCCATTTATTAGATGAGAACGACGGAAGCTTTTTATCTATCAATTGGTCAGACAGATCTGTAATAAAGCTATCAGATGTTTCTAGTGGCATTGCAATATATACAGCATCGCAATCTTTACACATACCAGATAACATAACTGTTGCTCCCTTCTCAACCTCAAGAAAATTAATTACTGCTTTTAGTGAATCCTGAAGTACTTTTACCTTTTTACTTGCAAGCTCCTCGTTAAATATACCATCCTCTATCTCATTGGTTAATACTGTTAAACTCTTGAAGTTATATATATCGTAAAAATGGAGTATCTCTGAATAGAAATCTTTTGCTATAGATATAAAGGTAAAATTCTTAAGAGCCGAATTACCATTATCTGTTAAGGGTATATCTAATAGCTCCGGATCTATTATTCCTAATCCAATTGTTGGCACCGGAGGTACTCCGTTATCTATAATAGCTCTTATACATACAGGGCCAAAAGCCAGTATAACATCGGCTTTACCGGTTAATTTATTATACTCAGCAACAGTATGTTTATAGTCTCCTTTTGCAAAAACTACATTTCCGTTTGGTACCACAACATTACGTGTTTTACCAATGGTACGCTGCACCTCTTTTACTAAATCATTTATACGGTTACTACTATCAGCAATATCTTCAAAATCGGTAATAATACCCAAGCGTAGGTCTTGCGCTATTGTTCTTGCAGATGATACCCACAACATAATAAGTATTGTAACTAGTAACAAGGTATATTTGTTTTTCATACTCTCTGATATATCATTAATACTTAAATTCTATATATAAGATAGTAATAAAAAAACAGATGGTCAATAGTTTAGTTTGCAGGTTATTACTTTTGTTATCTGTATAGTGTATATATATGTGATCTATCACAATAAGAAAACTGTACTATAATAGACAGATACCGAATAATTCATTACGATTTGTTACTATTTTAACGTATCAATCTACTTTACCAATATGCATATTGTCCTCATTTCTTAAAAATGAGTATCTTGCACCACCTAAACATCAGGCTTAAACTATAATAATATAATATATGGATAACTTTACACGAATTGTACAATTTTTAATGATATTGGTTCTGATATCGGCATGTAGCTCCGGCAAAAAGGATACAAAAAAAACAGTTGCAGATAAAGAAGTTGAGATAATAAAAGAGACAGATGATAGGAGTACTAAAGAGGTTGATAACAGACAAGAACCGCTAACTATAGCAGATAATATTAACCCTGCCGGTGGCGATTATGAACTTATATATATAAGTAACGGCTCACTGTTTTTTTATGACACAGATAATAATATCAGCAAAAAGCTAAATACCTCTGAGGTGATATTTTCTTGTGCATATGACGAAAAAAGAGATAGATTATATTATCTTACAGATGCTGACGAGAGTGGGAATCTTTGGTTAAAAAAGGCTGATTTTGACAATAATAAAATAACTATTAGCTGGATTGAGAACTTGCAGTTTACCAAGGATGTATGTATAACTCAAACTTATGGAGAGAAGAGTAGGTTTCTGATTAATAATGATACTCTTTTACTTGAATATAACTATGCCTGGTTAGAGGGTTTTGGCAGCCTTTTGGGGTATAGTTTAGATACAGAGCAACGTGTTAATTTTGAGAGTAACGATTTGTATAACAGACTACACTCTCTACAGTATGAATCTGATTTAACTGATAGCCTTAAGGTTTTAAATGTAGGCGAATCAAGAGAGTTATATCTTGTAAGATTGGCTGATACAGTAAGAATTAGTAATACCCATGTATTAGATAAAGAGATTACCGAATATGATCCTGAGTTTGTTAAGGATTTTGGATGTTATGATCTATCGGCTGATACAACTAAACTGATATTTGGGGTATATACATCTTTTGGCGATTTAGCTCACGGACCATATTTTATTGTAAATATTGATGGTACTATGCAGAAGAGATTAAATAGTGACGGTATTAGTAAAATTACAGCACCAGTTTGGATAGACAATAACAGGCTTATTTATATGAGCGAAGATGAGGACGGGAATGAGATGACAAGTCTGCGTATGGTTTCTGGAGCAGATAATAATATACATGAGATTGCAACAGGTGTAGATTACTTTGTTATACTATAATTAGATAAGTTATAATATAAAGTGGCTTTACAATATATGATATAATGTAAAGCCATTTTTTTGATTTTATCCTATAATCAATTAATTAGGTTATTTGTAATCTTTAGATGCCAGGTATTTACTTTTTCCTTTAATTCTCTCAGATAATATAATTCCATAAAGATTATATTACAGGCTACCTATAATAAGCACCTTTCCACCGACATACATTTGTATTACTCTCCATTATTTACTCTCTTTTAGAACCATATCGATTGTTATAGCGCTTGATATAATAGCAATTTTGGCTTTATCTTTTGTATATTCTGGGTTAATTGTCACGTTATATTTATCAGCAGTTGTAAAAAGCTCTTTCATTGCTCCTGCCCACTTCTTATCTATTGTTCCAATCTGATTATCGTCGGCTCCCTTTATTGTAAAGTTCCATGCTTTCCAATCGCCGGTAATAACTCCAATAAGACTTTGTGCTGTATCAAATATCTTAAATGTTGGTTTCAGAAATTTAAACTTCTGTTTGATTGTTCCTATTCTGTTACCATCTGCATCATCAATAGTTATTTCAGACATAAAAAAGGTCCATCCGCGCGATATTGTGGCTTGCAGTTTATTATCGATGTCACGTATCTCAAGTTTAAACGGAAGCATCGCTTTATTCAGAATCACACGTAACAACTTTTGTCCGCTGGTAAGTCTCTGACGAACAGATCCTATCTCGTCGCCATTGTCGTTAAATACTTTGTAACAGTTCTCGAAGTTAAAGAAGTTTACCTTCTCATCTATAAAATAACTGTTTGTGTCAAAAAAATTCATTGCCTTTTTAGTTTAAAATAGATTATAAGTATCCTCATATTCAAAACAGTATACTTGCACTGGAGGTATAACTTGAATAAGGAGCCGTCAAATGTAATAATTAGTTAGCAACTACAAATATGTATATAAACAAAAAGTTACATATTCAACTACAGTTTGTGACTATGTTATATCTCCTCTCCTTTTGTATTTATGCGCTTCCATTTACCATTATATTTTACTTTGGCAACACCTCCACTAAAGTGGTCAGCGTAATCGTATTTACATTTTATAACCTCTTCACCTCTCTTATTTACAAATCCGTACTTTCCTGCATTACGCACCATAATAAGACCATCAAAGAATACAGCAACTATATAGTCATACCTGCATGGTACTATAGTTTTACCGTTTATATCAATTATTCCTCTTTTATCTCCTTTTCCAACTATAGCATAACCGTAAAAAAAGCTACCTGCATAATCATATTCACAAGCTATAATCTCTTTACCTGATTGATCAATAAAACCATATTTCCCTTTATCAGGCATTAACGGATATCGTGTTACGCTTCCTTTAAATACTTTGCATCGCACTCCATTAAAGAACGATTCTACATAATTGTAATCTAACGTACAAGGAATAATCTCTTTACCTTTCTTATTTATAAATCCATACTTTTTGTCTCTGTACACAAGGGCTCGTCCTTTGCTAAAAGGCCATATACGTTTGTATGTACATGACACAACCTGTTCACCGCTCTTATTTATTAAGCCATATCTTTTATTGTAAAAAACCTTTGCTATGCCATCCTTAAAACTATAAGCCTTGTTGTATTTTAATGGTATTACAAGTTTATATTGTTTATCTACATATCCGTATTTTTTGTCTTTAGAAACAACTGCAAGTCCTTCTGAGAACGATTTTATATCAGAATATTTTGATTCAGCAATAGCTCCCTGTTTATCTATTCTTATGTACTTCTCTCCCCTTTTTACTCTTGCAAATCCGTTTGAAAAGTCCTCTGCTTTCTTGTATATACATGGTACTACTTCTACACCACTTCTGTTTACAAATCCATACCTATCTCCTTTCATTATACGACACATACCATCGCTGAATCTGAATATCTTGTCGTATAATCCTTTAACAAGTATATTATTTACAGAGTCAATAACTCCCCATTTACCATTTTTAAACTTAACAGATGCATAACCTTCGCTAAACCATTGCACATCATGATATATGCAGGGCACAATCTCCTCTCCTTTGTTATTTAGAAAGCCATGCCTGCTATTACGTGTCACCATATGTCTGTTGGTTTTATCACTGAAAAGTATCATGTTATATTTTGCAGAGGTAATCTCTGTTCCGGTTGTATCAATTACTCCGTACTTACTGTTAAGCTTATACTTTGCCAGTCCGGAACTGTTAAAATAACCAAACTCACTATACTTACATGGTGTAACTATTTTGCAATTCTTATCTATATAGCCATATTTAAAACCTTTGTGTATCAATGCCAGCCCTCTGCTATATTCACCAATATAGTCGTAGCTGCAATCTATAACTACATCTCCATTTATATTGATAAAACCAAATTTACCTTTCCATTCAGATACATCACCAATGAATATAATCGCATATCCATGTTTATTAAACTGCGATACCATATCGTATCTGTAATCTATTAATTTAAGGCTTGTGTGTTTAACTATTGCATATCTGTTGTCTTTAAAAGCTACCAGAAAATTGTTAAATCTCACAAGTTTATCGTTATTGCAATTGATTATTATTTTACCAAAAACATCTATAGCCCCCCATTTACCATCTCTCTTAATCAGAGCAAATTTATCTTTAAACAAGCCTATATATGAGTAATTACATTCCGTAACGGTTTCACCCGCCATATTCAGCAGACCATACTTTTCGCCTCTCTTTACTCTGAAGAAATATGCATCTGTTTTTAAAATCTTCTGATAACTACAATCTGTTATCACGTTACCCTCTTTATCAATAATTCCGTATTTGTAACGTCCCTTCTCGTCTAACTTTACTGATAGTATATATCCATTATCAAACCGTTGTAACAGATTTGTATATCCTCCTGAAATCTTATCTCCTTTAATGTTATATATACTCTTATTGTACGCTGAATCTACTGAAACATAGAGCTTACTGTTCAACATCTTTATATCTCTATACTTATTAGCTATAATTACTTTCCCTGTAAAATCAATAACTCCACTACCATTATCATTCTTAACTTCAAAGGCTCTACTATTAATATTGTTTATTCTTTCATAAATAAAAGGTGTTACCGCTAAGAATTTTTTACCTGCTATTCTGAAAAGAGATTTTTTATCCTTATTACCAGTTACTACAACACTATTACTATCGAGTACCGATATATATTTGTACTTACACTTTATCAGAAACCGTCCTTTGCTATTTATAACTCCATATTTACCTTTATTACGAACAACACCAAGTCCTGAAATAAAGTTATAGGTACGTTGGTACTTCGGTTTTAGTACAACCTTTTCTTTATTGTTCTTATACCCCCACTTATTACTCTTTACTGAGAATGGTATTAACTTATTTTGAGATAGACAGGTATTAGCAATTAATAGAAGGATTAGAGTTATATATATTTGCCTCATCGGGTTGTAATTTAATTTTAGGATGATTTAGATTACCAAAGATATTACTCTATATGACAATATCAACCTGTCACAGACCTATTTTCAATCAAATAACACTCAATTCGTAGAGTCTTATCTACGAGTCTGTTCTTAACGGAACTCTTAATAAATGCTGTGAAGATAATTGTAGCCTCACCAAACTTTTATATTGTTCGATATTCAGAGATATGAATTACTAACTCACTTTACCATTCTTATCCACAACAATTTTATCACCTTTGTTATAGCTGTCAAACACTGGCTCTTCAACCACATACTCCTTTCCGCCTGTACATACAAAAACAAAGGTTATTGTTTCTCTCTGATTTGTTGTCCGAACAACGAAGGGAAGATATCGCCCAATATAGGTATATACAATCCTCCACTCCCAGCTTCTACCGATCTGTCTACTCTCTTTTCAATAATTTTTGTCTTCATTTTGTTTAGGTTTGTCATGATTCTATATCTTTTTATTCACGTAATCTTTACAAGATCTGTTTATCCTAGAAAAACAAACTTTAATTATATACAACTACATATACTTATAAAACAGTAAAATTCTGCTAATTAAGTTTTACTGTTCTCTTTATACTTATTTATAGTAATAAAGCAAATACATATACCAGTATTGCTACAATTACTACTTTTAATATGATATTAACTTTACGCACTAAAATTTGTTTTCATATGCTTATTATTTCATAGAAAAGAAGTTTGAATTCTACCAAATTATTATCCAGTATATTGCGATCTCTCTTTTTTCACTTAATGCAACTCCACGTGATAAACCATTTCTCCACTTTTTTGGCATATACTTTCCCTTTGTTATATCACTTTTGGGTAAAAATTTTCCTAGCTTTGAATCTAAAACATAAATAACAAAATCTGATGATAATTTACATTGTGTTTTATTAGTTTGATAATCATCAAAATTAGAAAAATTAGGTATTGGATATAAGTTCTCATAACATTCTAAATTAATTAAACTATCAATAACTTCACTATTGCTTGGATAACCATAATTACTATTTGTTGTAAATCGGTTTAACACTAATAAGCACTCTTCATCAGCTTTATATTTTATAACTGAATTCGATTTAATTTCTTCATTAATTTGATGAAAAAGACTCTTATCTTTAAATTTAAATACAGCTTTAATATTATATTCATCTTCTGAACTTAGACTCCACGTAGTATTTAAAGAATATGCTTCTTCAGAACTTGGAAAAAAATCTACATACTTATTAAACACCTTATTTATCCTTTCATAATTTTTATCTTTATTAACAAACCATAATATATTATCGGTTATACAACCTGAAATACTTATACAAGTAATAATAAATAATAGTGCTTTGTATTTAAAAATGTTACTCATCATAATTGATATAATATTAAATTACGTATTATATTTTCATTTCTTCTTTGACTCAAAATAAGCATCCATAAGGTTCTTTACAATTTTCAAGACTCCATTTACCTCAGAAGCATGATTATTAGGTTTATTATAGTCTAGATCTGATTCATATTTATATACATGTTTTCTCATATACAGCTCACTTCTTTCTGCACCCATATGTTCATTCAATGGTTTACGCTGATAAAAAAACTTAATATCAACCTTCTGAATATCCTTTATTTTTACCCCTTTAGGTATATACCTAAAGCTTATATCTAATGTTTTCTTACGACTTGAAGTTTTTTCGTATTGTGGTACTCCATCATAATCTGTATACATAGTAATCATATCAGATTCTATTACTACAACCTCATTCAAAGCCCTCTCATAACCATTAATTTTCATAAATTTTATTGCATTTTCACCTGTAAATTTAGCTCTTATTAAATCTTCTCTATTGCCATCTGAATCAAGAGGAGTCTCTCTTACTATTTCTCCATCAATAAGATCAATATTATTTTTTAATAATACATCTACTGATTCTTCAGATCCTTTTTCTTTAAAGAAATTATCTTCTCCTAAATGCTTCCATCCGTCTGTTATAAAAAACTCCTCTGCACCTTTATTTAGATGAGAGTTATAGTATATATCACCCGTTTTTTCATTATAAAACCAATTCCTCCCATCCAAATCAATATAACTTATTGGTTTATTTCCAGCATATTGGTATGGTGCATAATAAGGATACTCAAATTGTAAAGGATCAACACTCACAAACCTACATATCCAAGCTGCATAGTACCTTGCGCCGTAGTTGTACATTCCGGTTTGCCTCACATTACTTTTATTTTCAACTGCGTTCGGCGATTACTTGGTAATTCATTATCGCGTTCTTT
>DKJY01000124.1 GCA_002454955.1 Bacteroidales bacterium UBA6680 | reverse complement strand
ACCATTCTCATGCTCGTTTCATCTGTTTATAATTGTTTTTAATGGTCAGTCATGCTTCGTTTCTTAAGCTTATTACATATTTTACCAGCGCCGTTAAACACTCTTTTATTAGTTACATAAGCAATTTTTATTGCAGTTATATGTTTCTCCTTAATCTGTGAGTAATTCTCCATATCAGTATATTTTTTACATCACAAATATCCTGCAAAATCACCAATTAGTTTTGTCAATTCTTGCTATTCACTTGTCTTTTCTTGCTATTATTATCTCTTTTCACACTTAAACTGTTGCAAAAAAAAATGGAGCTATACAAGAATTTATTTACAAGCATTTAATGAGTTAACTATTTATGTATATTATTGTTAGAGCATTTTTATAATACATACACCATTAATAGTATTTATCAATCCCACCAAAACCTTTAACCTTCATTTTTTTTGCAGATTGATTAATTAAATTTGCCAGACGTTTATTAAACTCATCTTTACGTGCACGTACACTATCAATATATGCAATCCTGATACGTTTATAAGACTCGCTCTGATCTTTAAAGAAATTCCATGCATCTGCATTACACTTTATAGTATCTGTTATATCGTCCGGAAAGATAAACAGTTCGTTAATAATATCATTTACATCTGGTAATATTGACTCATGAATAAGGTTATTTGCTGCAAGCCACTTTATACGTTCTTTATTTGGCTGTGAATACTTACTACGCTTTCTTCTTGGTGAGAATCTCTGCACCGAATGTTCCTTATCTAACTTCTTTATTATACTATCAATCCACCCAAAACATAGTGCCTCCTCTACAGCATCGTTATACAGAATACGTGGTTTTCCGGTACTCTTATTCGGATAAACCAACCAAACCTCACTCTCTGAATTATAATTATTGGTAAGCCATTTACGCCAGTCTTTGCGAGAAACAAAATATTGTAGTTTAGATTTATCTATATCCATTATAGTGTATTTAAATATATATGAAACGAGCATAAGAATCGTTATTCACACATATGAAAATGATTATAATGCGAGTTCCATATGGCAAATGAAAGTTAAGAAAATCAGATGATAAATCACCTATATTAGATTTTACATGCCGATTTAATACTATTTTACTAATTACATACCTGGCATTCAGCTGGTAACTGATAACAATATTACCGGATATTATTACTCATTATGATATGTTATTATTCTCTCTGTAAGTAATTCAGGAACACCATTTTTATATTCATAGCACTTAACCCAGTTTTTATTACTGTCGTACTCATATACAAATGTTGTTGTTTTATATTTTTTACCCGATTCGTCAAAAGATATCATCTTAACAACATCACTATTTGTGTTCATATAAGCTATAGTTTTAGTACTGGTTTTATCCGGATACAAATAATCTGTAATCTCAACGGTATTTGAATCAGAATTGTACTCATATTCTCTAACACTGTTAAGTTTTCCTCGTTCGCCATATCGTCTTTCTGATACCAATTTGTTATCTCTGAACTTTGCCTTATAATTACTTAATATAACACCGTTCTCATCAACAAATTTATTATTAATCAGATTTCCTTTTTTGTCATAGCCGGAACTAAGAGTGGTTCCGCCACTCAACTTTACCTCTATTGCTCTGCCATATTTATCACAAACAATATGGGTTGTATCATGAGCTATAATATCTCTTAAGAACCCGTTTTTATCGTAAAAATAATAGTTGGTGTCTCTACTTTCAGCGCTAAAAAAGTCAAGCCTTTTGGCATAAAATCCTTGTTTTGTAAATTCAACATAAAAAGGTGTTCTCCGGGCTTCTCCGAAATCCCATGTCTTTATCTTTTTTGACACGACACTATCATTAAATTCAAACGTGTAGTATTTTACATCAACCGAAAACACACTGCCTTTTAGATCCACAATTTCTATATCGTTAACTCTCTTTTGGGCACAACCAGTGTTAATTATACCCATAAATAGTACCAGTGTTATATAATATCTTATCTTTTTCATTTTATTAAATGTTAAATGAGGATAACTCCTCACCTCATTTATCTTTATAGATAATGTTCTATATTATCCTTTTACAATACTAACGTAACTACTCAACAACATCCAGTTCTGTTACTTCAAGAAGTTCACCTCTTTGAATATAGCACTCAATATATATAAAGAATTCTAATCCGCTTTTATGTTCTAATTCAAGTCTTCTGAAGTATTTTTTGTCTTTTGATGGTGTGTAAAGTGTTGTATATACAGATATAAAGAATGAGATAAATGGCATTGGAGCTCTATATCTAATACACTCGTTAAACGATAGATTATCTATGCTCATTACATCAAAACCCTCGCTGTTATAGTAGTCAGAGATTATTTTATCAGCACCTCTAGATCTCCATTTGAAGAGTATATACATTACTACCAAAACAGTAATTGCAACTAATGGTGCAATAATTATCTCCATGTCAGAGTTTTTCATATCTGTAGGGTTTAAAAGTTAACGGACTGAAGAGCTATAATAATTTTATAATCAGAATAGCGTACAGAAATCCCATTTATTAAAAAATAGTGTACTACCAATGTTATTTAAACAGGTAGTACTAATAAGATATATGATATTTAATCCTGATTAAGAGGTATTATTCCGTCAATTTCTCCTTTAACAACAACAAATAGAACATCTAAAATAGGGGCATTTCCGTAAGAATCATCCTCCCAAACATTTTTATGAAGTCCAATAAAGGTTCCTAACACCTCTCTGTCCGCATTTTTTGATGTAATCATCATGCATCTACGGCGCGGAATAGAGACAAATAGTTCTTCTGATTCTAACAACTCATGTGCTTTCAGCATATGGTTTCTGCATAGAATTTTTTCACTACTAAAATCGTTTCCAGATGCAAATAGTATTTTACCATTAGGAACCGATGATATCTCAAATTCCTGATTAATGTTCTCAAGGTTATTATAGGCCTCTTCTAGGATTACTTTCGGATCTCTACCCTCAATATCTTTTGGTGTAAGAAATACAAAATTAGAGGGTGCATCGTATCCAAATGCAATTACTAAATCCGGATTCTCTTGTGTTCCAAAAAGCGTTTGTTTAAGTGCTCCAGCTTTAATACCAACCCAATCTCCGGGCTTTAGAATTGGATAAATTCCGGTTATTTGTCCCGACTTTATTTGCTTAACATCTTCTTCTACTCTTTTATCTGATTCGCTATTACTCTCTCCAAATACGCTTTTAAATTCTCCCATTTAATATATTTTTCTGTTTATGATGTTATATTCTATTGAAATATAAACTATTATTTTTCATTTTCTGTATGTATTTTAGCTTCTTGTATATCAGGTACTGCCTTTATAAGGCACTTCTCTAACTCATTATCAGGAAATGTAGAGTATGTCTTTTTCTTCTTAAAAATATCAAATAATCCCATCCTTTTAATTCAATAAATGTTCCTCATTCAAGTTTAGCGAGTGTTTAGTCTGTTTTGCTATACACTAAAACAATACGAATATAAGACATAGCTATACAAACACAAAACAGAAAATGTAATGTTTAATGTTTTCTGCTGTTAATGATAATGTTTATGCAAATGGTACAATTCAACAACTAAAATATGTTTTAGCATTGGTGGCAAGATTCCTTGTATGTAAAACTAAATGCTATTCAGTGACTGTGGCGACGTTGCGTGCATGTAATATTGAGTTCAGTGACTGTGGCGACGCTGCACGCATATAAGACTAAATGCAATTCAGCGACTGTGGCGACGTTGCACGCAACGTCGATACGGAACTATCAACATATCCACTTATTACTCTTTCTCTGATGCCAGTATATTCCTAAAGAGCTGCTTTGAGTATTTAAGTATAAACTCATCATCCACAGCTTTTATATATCCAAAAACCTCACACATATCTTTATCAACAGGATAATTTAATCCAATTAGCGGTCCTGATATAGAAAACCTTAGAACCTTATAGATTAACTCACCATTGTTAAAATAGATATGGTAATTAGCAATATAAATTTGTTTGTTATCTTCTAACTCAAAAATAGTAGTATTACTCTTCAGATATAATACATTCGGTATTTAAAGATTACATTTTCATAACTGTTTTGCTATAAACTAAATCTGTTTGTAATAAACTAATTATCAAAAGCTGACATCCTGACACGTTGTTTATACTATTTATAATTTTTTTATTTCATCCAAATTCAGAAGATAATCATTTTTCCACAAAACCAAATCTTTCAATTATGGTTTTATACTATCTGAAAAATATTATTAATCTTTTATAACCAGAAGATAATAATCTGGTTTATAAACCTGACATATTGACTTATCAGGTTATAAGTAAGTAGCCAGATAGTTAGATATCACTACCATTTTTATTAATTCCAAAAAAAATTACAAAAAACCCGGATAATAACTTGACTTGAATATTAAATGTGTTGTAACTTATATAATATTAATAATTAAAACTTTAAAATTATGTTACGTAACCCCAAGTTTTATCTTATGCTTATAGCAGATCATATACTATTGGCAACAAGAGCATACGAGATTGTAGATAAATACAAAGGAGAAATTCCGCAACTTATTGATGTAGCGAGCAGTATAAAAGCTATTATTGATATGTACGATCAGAGTTTTAAACGATCTGCCAGTAAACTTATTACAGAGCAAGTAGCCGCATTAGACATATTAAGAGATGATGCATGGAGGGCTTTTACCTATTATATTAAATCGTGCACATACAGATCCGATAGTCTGGTTAAAAATTTAGCAAACAGTATATTAATTATAATCCAGAAAGATGAGTATAAGATGTATCATCAGGGATATAATGAGCAGAGTATTAGCCTTAACAATATTTTCAATAGTATAGATTCAGATACAGAACTATCTAATGCAATTGGAACTATTGGTGCACAAGATGTATATAACGAACTAAAACAGGCACAGGATAATTTTCATGTTAAGAATGTAGAGCGCGAAGAGGTCAGATCGAAAAGAGATAAGTCTCAATACAAAGAGGCCTCTGTTATGTTACGTAATGAAATTGATAATCTTGGCAAGTTAATAACTATAATGAATCGTTACGACAGTAGTCCGGAATACAATCAGATTCTTGCTGAACTAAATGTTGTTATTGACAGAATTAACACAGAGTGTAAAGCTCGTGAAACCAGAAAGGAATAGTCTCTCATAAGTGTTTAGAATTATATGTTACGGCGGCTCTATCATTTAACAGATTTGAGTCGCTGTTTTTTTATCTGCATAATGAAGCAAGGTCAACAGCTCTAATGTGTTTTAATTGCAGTATCGACGTTGCGTGCAACGTCGCCACATCGCAACTACGGTAAGGTCAGCTTAATTATATTATTACCATGCACAATCGATAAGTGAACTTCCTCAATCCAGTTTCTAAGCTTATATTAATATATAATACAGGTATTTACAAACCACAACCACCTTGTTTGATTAAAATATCTCACATATATTTCATGATATAATTATTATGACGTATCTCATATAATTTCTGAATAGTTCAGTAATACAAGAATTAATAGCATAAGATATTCTGATATAAACACAAGTATTTAATCCGGAAGATACCCGGAATATAAATAACGTTGAATACTACCTATTTATCATAGTAAAATTTACGGATGTTTGTATAAATGATTACAGGTTTTACTAACACTTTAAAATAAAAAATATGGAAATTCAATCAAACAAATATGGGTCTACCAAGTACAAATACAAAATAGAATTTATACAGAATACTAATATATCTCGTAAACAAGTCAAACAGATAGAAGTAGTTAGCGAGCTTAAAGAAGAATCTCTAAAAGAGATACTATTTAGTTTTCTAAAAGAGTTTAATTCTTCAAAAAAAAGCCAAGAGCAAAAGCTAACACTTATAAATGGAATGTTTAAAAAAATTGGGTGTGAAGATAAAAAAGGAGGTACATCTAACACAGATATGAAAACGAGAATAAGTAATATATCAGTATACAATAGTCCATACGGCAAATCCGAATTAGATGCAAAAATCATTGGTTATGAGACAATTTATATACAAAACAACAATAAACAAGAATCAGCTAACAACAATTCTAGAAATGAAGAAATACAGAATAACGACGAACAAGAATTGCACAATATCAATCAAGAAAATAAACCAATAAGGAGTGAGAAGAAACTGAAACTATTTCTTGGAACGGTAGAGAATAGTAAAATAAGTCAAAATAATTCCAGCATAAAAGAAATTATAAAAACAATGTATTTTAACCTTAACTATATCATAATAAAGGTTCTTAGATTTAACTATTGCGCAAAGAATTTAACAGCACTAACAAATGATCCCATCAAATGGGTTGTTTCATCTTTTACAAAATATAAATTTTCAAAAAAAATTAAACAACAAGAATTCAATGCTGAACAAGAGAATAAAATCAACAACAAGTTCAATGAATTTAAAGATCTCTTCGACCAAAAGCTTTCAAAAGAAAATCTTAATAACGAATTAGAAAAGCTTATCGAAGAAGTTAATACATTATTATATGATTATTATTTTTCAAAAAACCTATACGAATCACTTAAAGACGAAGAATTTAAAGATCTATGTATAAAATTTAGTGAATGTGGATCAGGTATTATTGACGAATTAGAGCTCACTAAAGATATAGAAAATGGTCTTTTTAAAGGTCTTAAAGGATTAAATCAAGTTAAAAAAGATATTGATTCCATTTCTGAAATGTACAATGAGATAGGTTTTAATGAGGTAAAAGAAAATTTTGAGAAAAACAATTATGAAGAAAGCATAAAAGTATTCAATAATTGTCTGGAAAAATTATTTGAAGAAGTTCCTGTTGAGTATACTGAGTATAATGAAAAGTATAAAAAAGTTATGGCTTATAAGATAAATCATTGACGATAACATTGTAATTAAAAACCACTGTCAGAAGCAGTGGTTTTTAATATTAACAAAGTAGTCTTATAGTATTCTGCCAATGATATCGACTTTGCGACGTTGCATGCAACGTCGCCACTATAGCCACATCGCAACATCGATACAGAACTGCAACAACAAACCAAAAAGTATACATAATAGCTCATTATGTATACAACTATAGGTTGTTAAAAAACTTCATTAACACTGTTATAAGCTATTTTTGGTTCTGAGTTTATAGTGAAAAATATGTTTGTTTAATATAAGAGGTATCCCTTTTCATTAAACATAACTAGTGTTAATTTTAAAGAGAGCTTAAATGAGAAAGTTAAATTTTATCCTCCTGATATTGGTAGGGTTTATGTTTGTGATGTGTAAAAAGGATGGGTCTAACGAGTTTGATCCATCAATTGACCTGAAGTTCCCAGCAAATGGGCAGAAAAATCTGTCAAGAACAGTTACTCTTAAATGGGAAAGTGAAGCTAATGAGTTTGATATTGTAATAGGTAAAACCGAAGATCCTATTCAGATGGCAAATAAAAAGCCTATTACGGATAAGAGTTATAAACTTGAGAATCTTGAGATAAATACAACCTATTACTGGCGTGTTATTGCAAAAAAAAGTACCGGAGAGTCAACATCGTTATCAAAAGATAGCAAGGTATATAGCTTTACTACAGCTGAGGTTGTAACTGTTGATATTGATGCAAAAGGTGCTGAGTTTATGATGGGCAGTAGTGAGCCAGATGCTAAAGATGATGAAAAGCCTTACCACTGTACAAAGGTGGGAGCCTATAAAGTTGGTAAGTATGAGGTTACACATGAGCAGTATATTGTCTTTCTGAATCAGAGTGATGTAAAAATGGATGGTACATCAAGTTTTGGTGATTATGGTAACGTGAAGTTTATTGATTTATCAGATGCTAACTGCGCTATAGAGTACAAAGATGGTGCGTTTAAGTTTAAAGCCAACGCTATTATAAAGTCGGAGAAATCGCCTGTGGTATTTGTTAGTTGGTACGGAGCAAAAGCATATTGCGAATGGTTAGGCGGAAGATTGCCAAGCGAAGCAGAGTGGGAATTTGCTGCACGTAGTGGTGTTACAACAAGTACTGTTGGTGGTATTATAACTAAATACTCTGGCAGTAACAATGTAGATGATGTTGCTGAATATATGGGCAATAACAATACTGAGGTTAAGGCTGTTGGTGGAAAGAGTGGTAATATGTTAAAGATTCATGATCTTAGTGGTAACACTAAAGAGTGGTGTAACGATTGGTACAACAGTAAATATTACAACATCAGCAAAAAGGAGAATCCTACAGGACCTGTTGATGGCACAAAGCGTGTAATAAGAGGTGGTGCATGGAATACCGATAAAGAGTCTTGTCTGGTATACAGAAGAGATTATGCGACTCCGGAAACTTGTACTAATAATATTGGTTTTAGAGTAGTACTACCTTTAAAATAGAACAGCTATTTATAATATTCTAATTTCTGAAAACAGCAACTCTGCAACAAGAAAGCAGGGTTGCTGTTTTTTCTTGGAGAGGTTGCATGCAATACAACAAGTTGAGACGTTGCGTGAAACGTCTCAACATTATTGTGCATGCAACGTCTCAACACCCTATACTGTATAGGTTAGGTAAAGATTCTTATAGCCTCACCTCAATACGTTGGCAGTAAATCAACACATTTACAGATAGATAAGTTTTGTTATATGGTTTTTGTTTATTAACTTCAAAACACTAACTAATAAATCGAATGAAATGAAAAATTTAATTTTAACAATTGCAGCAATCCTGATAATGAGCACTGGGTTTGCACAAAAAACAAGTCCTAATCCTAATATTGGACCTCCTCAACCAACCTCAACCGAAATTAGTGGTACAATTGCATGTTTACATAGCGCTAATGTAGATGTAACCGGGGTATCAGTGAGGGTAATATTATACGTAAACAACTATATCTTTGGTGAAGAGGTAGTTACACTGAATAGTAACGGAATGGCATCTGTAACTTTCAGCAAGTCTGGTATTTTCTGGCATAGTAACAGATCATTTAAGGTGGTAACAATAACCTCTCACGACGTTATTATTACTCAGGGAACACTTAATCATGCTCCTTGTTATCCAACAGTAGATGGCTACACATTTGGCTATGCAACAGCTGCATACTAATAAATAACAGTAACAGATCCCGCTAATATCAGCGGGATTTGTCATATAGTTAGATTTATCTCAATAATCTATATTCAACAACACTATAATACCCCATTATTAATATCTGATTATCTGTTTGGTTTCAGATAAAAAATTACCCGCCAATAAATAGCGGGTAAAATAAAACAAAACAGAGTTCCATTATAAAACCTGAACTACTATTCAATAACGATATCTTTGGTTGAAATAATATTATTTATTATTGCATAGATGGTTAATCCGGGCACAGAACGTATACCAAGTTTACGTGTAATATTTTTTCTGTGAGATATTACTGTATGAGGGCTAATAAATAGTTTGCCAGATATATCCTTAACAGATAGTCCTTGCGCAAGCCATTTAAGTACCTCCTCCTCGCGTGAACTTAACAGATCTTTATCTTCTGTTTTAATCTCTCTCTTTTCAGGAGGCATAAGGTGGTTTGTTATCTTATCAATAATTCCAGAGGCATTATCGTATATAGATATTGTATCATTAAGCTTAGATAGTATCCTATTGTCATAATGCGAATATATTATGCCAATATATATTGTTTTTAACGACTGTGGAAAGTATCTTTTAAAATTATCATAAACATCAATAGAGAATATTCCCGGATTAAATATAAACAGGTCTGGTTCTGTTATCAATATCTTATCTTGCATTGTCGATATATCGTTATCTACAATAACCTCTGTAGCAAACGGAAGATCCTGAATTATCGTTTTAATACCTCTTAATATCAGCTCAGATGATTCTGTAATTAGAATTCTTTTCATTCCTTTATATCCCCGTTTTTAGTTACTATCTCTAAGTATATTCAACAGGTAGTCCTCAAGCTTTGAGTGCTCAGAAAGATCTCTCTCTATTCTATTAAGTAACATTAGAAAATGTGTCATGGTATTAACACAGTTATCAGCATCTGAGTATACAATAAGTAGTTGTTTAATATCCTTTAATCGCTCAGAGAATTCACTGTGTTTTTTACATTGTCTACAGGTTATAAAATCAGATACAGTAGCTCTATCATTATCAGTAACACATAACAGGTCAGTATTCTCTTCAGCAATATGCTCTTTATACTCTCGTATAAATTCATTAAAAAAATCGTTTATCACTGCTGATTTCTCAGAATTAACCCTATTTGTAAGCTCAGTTACCTGACCCTGTAAGTAAGGGAATAATACGTTCTCTAACTGCTTGTGTGTTCGTTGAATATAATCTATAATCTCATCTGTTGATGGTTTGTATCGTTCAACAATTGATATTAAATCCTGATTACAGTGTAGTTCGATAAGAAAAAGTAGAAATTCCAGTTTTATATTACACAGTGCGCTCATCTCTTGTAGTGTAATATTGCCAAAGCCCGGTTTTAATCCATACCTATCTACTACTGTAAGCATATAATAATCAGAATGGATAACATCTGATAGCAGTGTATCTTTAGTGTATAACATCTCAATTATAGTTTTTATCTTATCCTGTATCTATTAATGAAACAGGTTTAATTACAACAAAACTATTCTGAAACATTCGGAATTAAAATCCCCATAATATGTTATTTTGCCCGGCATTTGGCAACTAACAATATGCTGCATGTTGCATTTGTTAATTACCATATAATTGCCCGACAAATTAATATTACTACTAGAATTGCAGATACATATCAGCTATGGTATTACAATGTAAATAAGTTTTTTTTGCAATTGTTTATATCTAATAATGCTATACAAGATATTGTATAAAGATGTATTATATCACCATTTATAAGTATCTAATATTAATAATGTTTTAAATCTGATTACAATATACACCCCATTTATGTGGTAGTATATAGAGCAGAGGTTAATCATCTGATTTAGCAATAAGCCCATTTATGAAATCCAGTAGCTCATCAATATCTTCGCCCGACACCTTTGCTACATCAATTATTCTGGCAAATTTGCCCACAGTATTAAATACCACAGGATTATTAAGATTTTTAAACACCTTATTTCGCTCAATAAGCCTCTCCTTAATAAATGGATATTGCATTATTATATCTGCAATCTTATCATTTGGTGTAACCATACTTCTATTACCCCCTATTTATAGAATGTATTTACATCCGGATTACTCTCACCAAATTTAGACAGAAGTTCTTTAACAATCTCTGCTCTCTCTACCCCTTTATCTTCTTTGGTTTTAACAAACTTATAAGCGCCAAATAGGGCCGATGAACCTATCTCAGATGCAAAATGACCTATCCCCTGGTTCCATGCAAACAGAGCAAATAGTTCATCAAACTCTTTAATAGATATTCCAATGGTATATCCTTTTACAAACTCACGTACAGCTTGTCTCATGCGTCCTGCTCCAACACCATTTGCAAGCGATAATAACAATCTTGTTTTCTGATCTATTGCTGGATTCTCTTGCGCCCATATATATTCCCAGAACTTAACAACATTATCTGCAAGTGCCGGATCTATTGTGTTAAAGTTGACTATTGCCGTTGGTTTAAAGGGCATATCGTCATCTGATTTGCCCTCAGGCATAGATACTCTGCAGAAATATACTTTATATTCGCTATCTGAAATCTTCTCTGTTTCATGTTCAAATCCCATCTCGCCTAATGCCGAGTATAACGGGATTGGTTCAAAGCTCTGTATAATGCATAACCCCTCACCCTCTTTAAGGCTATCTGCTTTTTTTAATATCGATGGTAAGAAATTACCTTTTAGCTCTCTTACATCCTTTACTGTAAAGGTATCTCTGTTTTTCATCCACTCTCTCATTATTATATGTTTTAATTGAGTAGAGTAAACAACTACTGATAAAATATGTTTAGCAAAACATGCCAACTCATTTATTCGTACACGTAACAGATATCATGGGCCTCCCCATATGTTGGGATATCAAGTTTGGTAATTTGCCTGTTTATTACATCTTCCGGAACAACATAGTGTCTGTTGCTATTCTGCTTTAACAGTTTTTTATAAGGCACCTCAATATATATTATAGTAACCTTTGCCCCATACTCCATAAATAGCGATATCCATTTGCGACGCATATCGCTTGTTATATTTGTTGCATTAAACACAAACGATGTTCTTTTACGCATAAATTGTCTTGCTCTCTCCTTAGCAATCTGAATAACCCTGCCATTACCTTTTTTATCTGTAGGATCTATCCTGTTCTCTCTTCTTACATCATCAAGCGACAGTATTGGGTAGTTCAGATGTTCCTCAATGTATGTATCCTTTCCACTTCCGGGAAGTGCAGACATAACGTACACATTGAATTTACAATTGTTGTACGCAATATAATCGGGCGAGCTATCACGTTTATTCAGATATGTATACCGGCTTAATCCATCGGCAAAATAGCGTGGCTTTCCGAAACAGTCATTATCTTTACATAGCTCTTTAAACAGTTCTATCTTTAATAGTGTATCATCAATATTATTGCCAATACGTCCCAGAACATCAGCCTTAGCCAATAGATATAGTAAATGGGTATTAACCTTAAGGCTTGCTTCTATTACTCTCTTATCAGGATCACTCTTCTGCACAGCCCATACAGGAAGCCCATGCAAACGTATAAGTTTTGCTATCTGCTCGCGTATAACAAATGGTGTCTCTATATGCTTATATAAAATTGTACGTGCTGTATACTCTCCCCTCTTTGCATGAAATGGCGATACAATTCGCTCCTTTCCTTCCTGTATCTCAATTGCTGTTGTAGACCTCTTCTCAATATCGTGCATTAATGCTGCTGTAAACAGGATGTGTTTCTCCTGCTCTGTCAGCTGCTTAAACTCCTCCATATTAATCAGGCTCTCTATAACCATTTTGGTATGTACCTGAACATTACCTTCAGCATGCCATGTTTTATCCTGAGGAACATCTTTCATCTCAGCAAACCAGTCGAACTCACGTTCAATTACATCCCAATCAATTGGTTTGTCTGCATTGTAATACGGAAATTCCCAAATCATACCCTATTAATATATTGATATCCTAACCATTTATACCTGTCGTAATCTATAAGTGTTGCTGCACGCCATGTTTTAGTCCAATGCACATCGGTTTTTACATGCGATTTACGCACAAGTTTAAACAGATTATTAAACTCATTTGAAGCAACATTAAGCCCGCCACCATTTGTTGTAAAGCTATCTGCATTTCGTATAACAAACCCTTCAGAACATGGTTTGCCTGTTGTTGTATCTGAACCTCCCAACAAACCAGCAGTATCTACACTCTCTGTCCAGTTCATTCCAAGGTTAGATGTAAGCCATCTGTCTAATAATGTATTCTCGTCTGCTTCTGATGTATACATATCCTTAAGCGGATTGGTAATAGCAATCTCCGGTACAGTTGGCAAATCAAGCATAGCTGCATAGAATTTAACCTCCTCCCACGACAACCACACGTCGCCATCGCGAACTGCAAAAACGTAGAAGAACGACTCTAGCTTACTATATTCTATTGAGTGTACACCATACATGTTCTCGCCAAATATCTCAAGGTTTTTAAGATCATTCTTTATTAAGTGCCAACGGTCAATAAGCGGTTTATCCCATGGGTGCACACTGGCACTTGTATGCGATCTGGCAAAAACTCCTTTACTACTAAAACAGTTATTCTGACCGTCAAGTTTCTCTGTAAGTATTAACCTGTCCATTTTAGCAAATGCCTGAACATATCCATCTGGCATAAATCTGTCATCAGATGTTGTACCAAGACTTATCTGTGCATGCAGACTCCTGCAATATTTTCGTGATTTATTCATTTTCCCTTACAATTCATCTACCAGCTTATCTGCTTCTGTTATACAGTCATCAATCTCATCATCATACTTGTCCGTATCCAGCTCTACTGCACGTTTAGATAACTCAAAACTTTTACGTCTTAGTTTAGCATATCTCAACATCTTCTTCCGTCTCTCTTTCAGATAATCACTTGCCTCACCAATATCTATACTATCTAACATCTCAATACCTTTATCCCAATGTTCTATCCCTTTATTATATGACAGTATAGTCAAATCATAAGATGTAAATTCATTAATTACCGACACTGAGTTATTTGCCTTCTCTTCAATCTCAATCAGTTTATCAATTTTATAATAGAGCTCAATATCGTTCTTATTTACAAAAACAGATATTATGATTACAGCATAAAGGGTAACAAATATTGCCGACAAACCGCTTATTATCTCAAGATGATGTTTTTTAAATAACCTGCTCTTATCAATATAATTGATGCATCCTATTATAAACCCACCAATCAATCCTCCAATATGAGCGGCATTATCTACACCTTCATCTACAAGACCATTCATTACATTATATCCTGCAAATATCAATATACTTATCAGTATCCCTTTTCTATCTTTTGAGTCAAAATATTTAAACACAAGCAGTGCAATAAAAAAGCCATACATACCAAATATTGCTCCTGAGGCTCCAACACCAACTGCCATACCGGTGTTCCATACCACACTGGTTATACTTGCAAATATTCCTGAAAGGATATATACCATAAGAAATTTAATTGACCCAATAAATGGTTCTAACAGAACTCCTATATAGATAAATACTATCATATTCATTAACAGGTGCAGTACCCCTGCATGCAGGAAACAGGCAGTAAATAGTCTCCACCAGTCACCATTAATTGTATCAGGCGGAAAATTTCCTCCCCACTCAACAAGAGATTCTGTTTCCGGCATAATAAACCCTACGCCAGCCATAACCATAATAAAGAAGATAGCTGTATTTAAGAACGCCAGAAGTGGGGTAATATAGTAATTAGATGTTGGAATAATTGCTGCAGCAGGAGATTCTGGTATAAACCTGATCTTACCTTTGGTTGATTTACTAGTCTCCCTTATACTATTCTCTCTCTTTAGTATATCTGAACCTGTTGTTCCAAAGCTATCTTTTAGTTCAATAAATCGTTGTTCAGCTATAGTCTCGCTCAACTCTGTTACCAGTATATTAAAACACTCTATAAATCTCTCTACATTAAACTTATTATTACCAGAATCGGTTAACTGCATACCCTGGCAACTACTAGTAACTATTATATTGCTGTAGTTGATATTAATTACAACCCTCTCTCCGGCAGATTTCATAGACAAACGCGTGTTTGCATAAAACCCGTTCTCTGTATAACCCTCAATCTTCCAGCCTAATCTCTCTGCAGCATAAGATGCACTAATATATGCAACTGCATAGTTTATATCAATGGTATTAATCTGCTTTTTATATTTAGGAGGGAATCCTATAGCCATATTTCTTAATTATATATTAATAAAAACATACCCCAACATGGTATATCTATATTATAATACTTCTAAAATCTGTTTTACAAGATATGTTTAAAGATATAATCGGGGCGTATACGTGCAAACTTAGCAATTACAACAGTAATAACAAACAGATAGGTGCTAAATTGTAATAGTAGTTATTTAAATATTACTATCCATACAGGTAACAGAATAATTAGCAACGATGCAAATGATAACTGAGCATAGTAGTTAATAGTAAATATTCCTGTAAGATGAAGAATATCGTTATCGCAATTTGTTACAAGAGATCCTCTTCTTACCCCATTTGCAAAATCAATATCTACATTACTTCCATTTATTGTAAATCTGGTTGTTGTAATATTGGTATAACGCCAGTTGTACTTAACACCCATAATAGATATCTCAGCACGTGTCATCCATGAATTATATTGTATATAACCAATATTTACTCCGCTACCCTCTTCAAGAATACTTACTCTATGACCAAAAAAACCTCTGGGAATAAATACATACGATTTACCATTAATATCTCCCATTGTTACCTGTGAGAATGGTCTTTTTATAATAGTTCCTATCTGTAAACCATATGAGAATATACGGTGTGTTCCACTGATTAAATCGCGGGTCCAGTTAATGCTTCGTTTCATTATTTAGTTTGTTTTTGCTGTTAAACAAAACAGCATATGCAAACATAAACAAAGATTAATTAATCAGCAAACAGGGTTAACATGATAAATAACAAAAAAAACAGGGCACGTTGTCCTCCCGACAATAATACCCTGCAACACACAACTAGCTTTACGAGGTTATAATAAAATAACTATACTAAATAGTTATTACCACGTCGTTATTAATTTTAAACACAACTCTGTTTGTGTTTTGGTCACATACATACAAATTACCACTGTCATGAACAATGAAATATGCATTACTGCAACCATCTGCCGTTTCTGATGAGTATATCTCGTTATCCTGCCTATTGCAGAAAACAAGATTGTTATCGTTACGCATCATAAGATAACCGGGTTGTCCCATATCTTTACGCCATACAACATCGGTTATATTACCGGCATCTCTGTAAAGGGTTATAACTCCCTTAGTATCGTTTATTAATCTATATTTTCCATTTAATGATATTAACTTACCTGCTGTATCTAAACGCTGATTAAATTTGCCATATAATCTGTCCGGATGTGTTAGCTCACCTGTTATATCACTTATCATAAGTTCAGACAGTTTGCCACTATCAATACCCGGATACTTTGCAAGTAATACCGTAAGTTTAGCAAATGCAGATATTGTTGTCATATCTGAAACACTAATAACTCCGGCTCTCTCTAAATCTTCTCTGTATTTTCTATCGATACGTGCAGGGTTTGAACAATCTATTACAAGTATACCCTTACTGTTTATCTCTGCAAGAAAATCAACAAACTGTTTATTTCTTGGTATAGACCCTGTACCCTTAGAGTCAATTACTATACCTCTTATTGTATCATTATTCTGCACAATACTCTTCAATAACGATAACATAACCTCTCCATTCTCATTAAACCCTATAGGAAAGAGTCTGAAAATTATAGCAATATTGCTGTTTATATTATTCGATATCTCAAGAATCTCTCTCTTTAATGCCTCAATATTTCTATTTGGTAATTTATTAAGCACAACACTGTAGTTAAGCTCAGGTTCATTATTATAGGTGCCCAACACCGGATAGTGTGGCGATACAAAACCTGTATCTTTAGTATTACAGTTTAATACTGTTCTGTTTGCTCTGTATAAACTATCATCAGAATATATACACACCTCATTTACCGATAGCATAGAGAACTTTATTGCTCCAAGTATATTACTAAATGCATCTGTATTATACATTATTGTATTATCAGGATCTGAACTATCATAAAACAGAGGGATATTAGATCCTGTAACTATTACCGGCTTATCTGTCTCTGCCAAAAGAAACGACAGAGCAGACGATGTAAATGCCATAGTATCGGTACTGTGCAGTATTATAAATGCATCCATATCGTAGTACCTGTCAAGTACCTTTTCTGCAATATGTACCCAATCAACAGGTTCCATATTATTATCATCCGATGGCTCCTCAAACCAGTCATAATACAGGTGTAAACCAGGATTAACAGACATTATAACAGGCTCCAGGTTATGCTTAAAAGCATTCACAAATGCCGGTCCCGACTGAGGTTTGTCTCCCCCAACCGCACCAATTGTTCCTCCTGTATATAGAATATATATCTTCATCTGCTTAAATCATCTTTTCAATTGCTACATATTAAGAGTACTCTTAATACATAATCTGTTTCATGCTCAATCTTATATCTTAAACGCTTGTGTAAGGTAACACCGCCAACAGGCGGCATTACCTGTTTTACACAAAGCAGCTATCAGTTCTAAATTATATTAACTCTTCCTCCTGGTACAAACATATATGTAACCAATTTATATACAACACTCAGGCTAAACACCTCATCAGATAATACCGGTCCCTGATTAAAGCTCCAATTTGCTTCAGATGGATCTGATATCAGTTTTCCCTCAAAATCGAGATTAGTAACCATTCCTGTACCCATCTTATATGACCATTTACCAAAGTTTGAATTATCATCGCAACGTACCCAATGATAATCTGATCTTAACCCGTACTGACTATTAGATTCAGAAATCAACAAACATACATAATGTCCTAATCCACCGTTGTTTCTGTTAAAATCTTTAACCTTATCTATACTGTCTCCTATATTAATTAAACCATCTTTCTGTGCAGCACTAATAATCTCTGCATCCAGGAACTTTCTAGATAGTTTATACCCACTCATTCTGCCTGGTTGTGCATAAGTATTACTTGCAATCTGGCACGCATAGGCATAACAATTATTATGCTCCTGAAACTTAGAGGGCATAAAGTAACCATCGCAATCGTTTTCAGGATCATATCCTCTGAACAGACCAAATATTGTATCTGAATATTGTGCTATATTTCCAATATCCGGAACATATACATAGTATGGCGGATTAACCTCACTATCGGTTCGCTCCCTTACAAAGTGTAATATATCGTTATCAGGTATAATACCTGAATATTTAAAATCACGCTTTAATACCATCGTTCAGTCATTAACTCTATTTGAACACTCTTTTTATAAAGATCAATGTTGTCATGCTCTCTCGACACTGAATGAGCTCCAAAAACATCCTGTATTATTGTATAACTGTTACTCTTCGGATTTCCGTTAAGCTGATATACACAATTAACAATATCGCCTTCTGAAAAGAACAGAACACTTGCCTGTGTATAACAAGCCTCTTCTTTATGAGGTGTTTCTCCATTCACTCTGCAAATTGAAAACACAGACTCTCCAAAATACTGGTCGCGTAATACCTTATACACATCCTCTATTCCTGTATTGTTTGAGAGAATTGCTTCAGATCTGGACAGACGCAAATATGTACTATGATTTAAGGGGTATAGTACACCTCTGTTTAACATTCTGAAATGATTTGTTGAGGTAAAAAATCCGTCTCTCCGTTCAATACACTCTACCTCGTTATTATTTGCTTCTATAAAAAAAGTATGTTTGGCATCAGTAATAAGTAACATATCGGGTCTGTTAAACGATTTATAGAACCCCTTCATATACTCAGATGCCTCTTGTGCTGTCTTATTCTCTGCAAGTATCTTTTTATATGCCAAATAGATATCACTATCTACCTTATTCAGATTTACAACACCACTATTATCAGATTCCAGGTAAGAGTCAACACTTACAAACGATACTCCATAGTTGTTTACTCCGGCCCAGGGACCTTTCAGATCTTCGCGGCCAAAAGTAAAGTACTTTATTCCGTCTTTTCCATACTCTATAACAGGATTATGGAATTCACGTTTTACATCAATATCACACTGTTTAAAAGTGATATTACCACTTTGTTCTGAAACAAACACACTACCCAACGTCGACATATCTCTCCTGTATTAAATATGCATTAGTTGATATGATGTTTTTTATACATTTAGTCTTTTGGGAGAATTCATATTTTACCAACTTCATACATATATTATTAATTACTATAAAATCATGCTCATTTTCAACATACTCTATATGAAGTTATCTAAAATGAATTATAAAACAAAACATTTTTAGGTATTTTTACCTATTCATAATAAAATATTTTACAGTTAGTGTTTTTTGTTTAATCCACGTAATACAATAAACAAAGGGGATTTACTACATTAACAATGTACACTTTATGTAGGTATTTAGAATCACATGTTTCTGATAATTATATGTAGATTATAATATAAATAGTAAAAAATGCGTAACCATGTATAAAGCAAGCTTATTACACAACTACACACTATATGTATTTTAACCCTAAGGCTATTTAATCTTCTATTACTCTTTTTATCTCATCCTTATATACCCTGCCTACAGGTATCTGTACATCTCCAAGTTCAACAATATTACCAAAGAATGAGGTTACATAACTTAATGATACCAGATACGATTTATGTACACGAATAAAGTTATAAGGTTTTAGCATCAACTCTATATTCTTCATTCGCTCATTCTTAATATATTTATCGCCATCAATAGTATAGAATATAACATACTCCTTCATACCTTCAACATGTGATATATCAGAGTACTTAACTTTTACAGATTTATATCCTCTCTTCAGAAACATATAATCCTTCTTAGGCGCTGTACTGATATTAGCTGCACTATCAGCAGCTGTTCCGGTAACCTTTAACACCGCCTGTGCAAACCGCTCAAAACTAATTGGCTTTAACAAATAATCGGTCACATTCAGATCAAACCCCTCTATTGCATACTCTGAATATGCAGTTGTTACAACTATCGCCGGACGTTTAATAAGGGTACGTATAAAATCAAGCCCTGTAATCTCCGGCATCTGAATATCAATAAACATTAAATCTACATCACCACTATTAAGTATATCAAAAGCATCTGCTGCTCTGTTAAACGATGCAACAAACTCCAGCTGAGGCATCTGCTTAACATACTCCTTTAGATACTCTATAGCAATTGGTTCATCATCTATTATTATACAACGTAATACACTCATCATTAAACAGTTTTTAGTGGAATATCAAGAAATACATAATATATGTCATCATCCATACGCCTTACCAACTCATAGTTATCACCATATAAAAGTTTAAGGCGCTTTTCTACATTTACACTACCTACACCTCCTTCAGTAGATATTGGTAATTCTGTTGCTGTATTTGCTGTAGTAAAGTTTAACCTGTTACCCTCATTCCATATATTTATCTCAATCATCTGCTCTGTATCATCTCCAATATTACTGTGCTTAAAACAGTTCTCTATAAACGATAACATTATAAGCGGAGCAACCATAAGTTGCCTGTTAACAATATCAATATTTAGTTTTATATCGGCCTCTCTATTTACTCTTATCCTCTCAAGCTCAATATAGTTCTGTATAAATGTTAACTCCTTATCTAATATTACATAATCTTTTGCAGTTTCATATATTATATAACGCATTGCTTCTGATAACTTAAGAATAACCTTTGGCGTATTATCGTCTTTTGTATACGCAAGTCCATATATATTATTCAATGTATTAAAAAAGAAGTGCGGATTTATCTGATTCTTCAAAAACTGCAACTCGGTTCTCTCCTTCTCTATAGTAATCTGTATGTTTTTATTCTCTGTATGTCTCATCTTTACCCTAAACTGATAAAACACACCAAATACCATAACAAGAAGTATCCTGAAAAAACCATATTTGCCATAGTCTATAAAAAATCTGGTATCTATTATCACATCTACATACCTGTTTACAACACCAACAACTACAATTGATACAATAAACAGAACAATATACAGAAAAGCTGCAACCAGATATCGTTTTGTGTATATCCACCGCTTAACAATATGTGCAGATGTATAGAATACCAACACAAACACACTATATAAAGGTATTGTTAGTAATAATGAATCGGTAAGTGTAAACTTATCAATAAGAACCGATAGCCTTACCAATATAATACCAAGCCATATAAATACGTCATTTTTAATTTTTCTGTTCTTCATAATGACATCAAAACTAGACAAACAATAACTGTAATATACAACATTTAAACAAACAACACATTCTAATAAACAAACAACATAATATGTATAAAGCTTATCAGAGAACCCTTTGGTTGTATTAAACATGCTGTTGGTTTAACATATATAATAGACATAAACAGTTAGCCATACTTTAGCCCCAAATCAAAAAAAACAGATTATGAAACAGTTAACATGGTTACTAATATTAGTACTGTTTTGTGTGAATGCTACAGCACAAAACACAACTACAATAAAAGGAACAGTAATAGATAGTACAACATTTAATCCGTTACCAGGAGCTACAGTAATACTTAATAATACTAAAGGAGCTATAACCGATGTCAACGGAACATTCACTCTTACTATCCAAACTATCAGAGGCAATGCAACATTAGCAATCTCATATCTGGGTTATAACGCCAAAGTTGTTGATATAGTTATTAATGGCAAGATGGTTAATACCGGCACTATTAAACTAAAAGAGGATGTAAAGGCTATTGATGCCGTAGTTGTAAAAGGGCGTTCTGCAATTGCCGAGCAAAAGGGTGATACAATATCATTTAATGCAATGGCTGTAAAGGTTAAGTCAGATGCTAAAGGGATAAATATTATTAAGAAGCTACCTGGTTTTGTATATAAAAATGATAAAATTGAGACACAAGGTGAGCAGATAAAGAAGATATATGTTGACGGAAAACCATACTTTGAGGATGACCCCAAAAGTGCTCTAAATTCATTGCCTGCCGATATTATTAAAAATATTGAGATATTTGACGATTATGGCGAGGTAGCATCATTTACAGGTTATGCAAGTGGCAATAGTGTAAAAGCTATGAACATTATAACCACAAAAGAGAGAAAATCTTTCAGAAACTATAAGGTAGGAGTCGGTTCTAACAAACATTACCTTTTAGAGGGTAACACAATGATATCACGTAATAAGTTTGATCTGTCGTTAATGTTTGAGAGAAACAATATAAACAAAAGCAATGCCGATCTAACTCAATTTAAATCGTTAGAATCAATAATAGCATCAAAGGTGGCAGGCAACCTAATGAATCAGCCGGCAACTTTTGGCGAAAAAAAGATAAGTAACTTTGGTATTAACTATAACCATAAAATTACACCCAAAACCAATATCTCGGTTAATTATAATACCGCAAAAACAGATAATAAGACATATCAATTTACCAATCAGAATTATCAGGATACATGGTTTTATGATATAACAGATACAATAAATAGTGACCAGCAACTACATAAACTAAACCTGAAATTGATAAGTGAACCTAATACAAATAATAAGTTCATCTTCTCTCAGAAAGGGATGCTTATAAATGGAGAGTCTGATATTACCAGTTATAGTGAGGGATATTCCGAATCAACAACCCTAAATAATTCCGAAACATTACAGCATAAATTATCAGATCAGTACTATACAAATAGCATGTTTATATGGTTACATAACTTTGGCAATAGCGGCAGATCACTTACTACTCTGGCAAACCTAATACTAAAAGAGAATAACTACAACCAGCAATTTAAGAACAAAACAGACAGATATTACACAAACAGCCAATACAGTATCGGTTATAGTAATACAACAGATACAGATCAAAACAGAGAGACTGATAACAACAACAACAGTGCAATGTTAAGAGTATCGTACAAAGAGCCTATTGATCTGCTAACCAATATAAATTTTGTACTTAAAAGCACATATAATTGGGGTAATAATAACATACATACAGCTATGTTCGATAACACAACCAGTAACTACAGTACAGTGCATAATGGTCTGTCTGGTAATACAGAATCAGTTTACTGGTTAAACAGAGCAGAGATAGGGTACAGTGCCTTTGATCTTAATTACGTTATAAATATTGGTGCAGCATATGAGAATACAGTAATAACTAACAACTTTACAAATCAGAGCCCAGACAATACAAATAGTATATACCATAATGTATTACCCGTAATATTTGGTAAATACTTTATATCTGCCAATAAAGACATCACATTCTATCTCAGGTCAAACACTGTTGTTCCAACCGCAGAACAACTTAACACTGTTGTTAATACATCTGATCTTCTTCAGGTTTTTACAGGAAATCCTGAACTAAAAATTGGTATACAGCATATTGCAATGATTAAGTATACACATACACTGAGTGAGAAATCAAGGTTTTTAACAATGTATGGCTTTTTAAAATACGGAAGTAATATGGTTGGATCAGATACCTGGTTCACAAAGAAGACAGAGACCCTGTATGGAACCGAGATTAGTTCAGGAACAAAGATCACCAAACCTGTAAATCTTGATGGTTACACAAATATTATATCCGGCATAGACTACTCCTTTCCGTTTTATCGCATAAAATGTAAGGTAAACACAGGAATAAAGTATACATATAGTGCCATTCCAACTATCCTTGAAGATACAGGTATAACCTCTAAGAATCATTCGGCCACACTAAATATGCGCTCGTAAGCAATATATCAGAAGATATAGATTTTAATATTGGCAACTATACATCATTTAACCATGCATACAATAACGAAAACAGTAACTATACAGATTTTCTTAGTCAGGAGATTAATGCTGATATAGACCTTACACTATTTAAAAAATACTCACTAGGTATGCAATACAGCCTTGTGTATCACAACTATTTTGGCAAGGCAGATAACCAGAAATATAATTTACTAAATGTCAAACTCGGACGTACATTCCTTAAAAGCAACAGATTAGGACTATACGTTGAGGTATACGATATGCTAAATCAGAACAGAGGTATGGCATTTAATCTACATGAAACATATAAAGAGACAATACAGTCTAATGCACTAAACAGATATCTTATAATATCGTTATCGTTCAGGATGTAAAGTTGCTCTTATCAATAAATTACAACAACACATCTGCTGTTGGTTGTATAAAAGATGGTGTTGGTTTAATATAATACCATAACCCCTAGCCATTAACAATCTTTGTATCAAATAATAAAACTATTAACTAAAATAATCAGAATCATGAAAAATTTATTAGCAATTACAACACTTATTATGGTCTTTACATTTACCACAAATGCACAAGATCGTAAAGAGCTACCACCAGCAATTGAGAGAGCTGAGATGCAGACAGAGATGATGATAGAGAAATTAGAGTTAACCAGCAATCAGGCCGACAAAGTAAAAAAGGTAAATATAGTTGCTGCACACAGGGTAGACAAAGCCCTGCTCATTACAGATAAGATGACAAAGTTTAAAACATTCAGATCTATACAGATGGATAAGGATAAGGCCTTAAAGAAGATTCTAAATAAAGTACAGTATAAAAAATATAACAAGATTAAAGGGGAGCTAAAAAAAGCTTTAAAGGCTAAACGCAAAGAGAAGAAGAGTAATTAACTGCCTCCATAAAAACCGGATAGTAGATTCTGCAAACTATCCGGTACCCTTAAGCACACAATATAACAAAATCAGATTTAGCAAAACAACAAAACATATATAATGAAACGATATACAATAATATTGGCAACACTTTTTCTTATAACGTTTAGTTCGTGCAGAAAAAGAACAGAGACAGTTTACGTAATTAATTATCAGTATATAACAGAACAATCTGTAAAAAATGCTATACTGCATGAGACCTTCGGAATAAACAGACAGATTGAACACTCATCTATGATTGTTAATCAGGAGTTGTCAGATTCTCAGGAAAACTATAATGGTGAGATGATTAACAACTACACCTGGGCATTCGGATGGCATGAGTATACAATGAACTTTGATGTAATAAAACCGGACAGCAACTTACACTACACAGCTACGGCAAACGGAAGGTACGAAACCATTCTAATGACATCTGATGATATAATTAGTAATGAGTGGATACTGAACAGTATTAATCAGGATTCTGATATCTATACAATAAATGGCAGCTCTGAACGTACAGGATCGCAATACTCAAAAGAGTTTAATGATGGTTTTACATCTGATATAACACTAAATATTGAGAACATTGAGGTAAACAGACATACAGCAGCAATTAAAACAGGAACTATAAAGTTTACATTCACGGGTATAAGTTCATACGGAAATAGTTTTAGCAGTTCAGGAACAATATCCTATAACGATTACTATATGAGTATTGAGTACAATAGTTAGATTAACCTCTGAACTATTGCATAACAGTAAAGATCAGCAATACCTATCTTTTACAATAATGGTATATTGAGTATTTATAAGTTAAAGATTGATAACCAAGGTATATATAATGAAATAGCCGGGCTCCCCCGGCTATTTCTGTAAGCTACTTATGATAAGTTAATTCAATTATTAAACTTATCTATATTATCCTTTAACAGATAATCTCAATTTAATACAGGCGCCAAAAATAACATTTTATTACTGTATTCAGGCACCTGAACAGTTTTAATTTTTCAAAAATCTTTTTATAATAGTATCCCCTTCAGAGGTGATAACTCTAATAACATACATACCATTATTCATATCAGATATATCAGCACTTACGTTAGTTTCGTTATCAGCATTAATACTCTTAATCAATCTTCCGTCTATACCATAAATGTATAGTTTATCTATTAAGATATTACTCATTGTATTAACCGTAACTATACCCGATGCCGGGTTAGGATAAACAGTTACTCTATCCTGCTCTTCTACAGATATATTAACCGACTTCATATCAATAATAACTGTTGCCTCTCCGTAAACCCCTGATCCATCGTTGGCAGTTGCTCTTACCTTTATATTTCCGTTTGATTTAGGTGTTACCAAACCTGAGATATCAACTGTTGCCAAATCAGCACCCTCTGATATTGACCATGTAATCTCTTTATTTGTTGCATTCTCCGGTACAACAATAGCTTTCATACGTAATGTGCCACCAACATATCCAATAACATTAACATCGTTATCGCCTCTAACAACAATACGCTCTACTGGTATAGCAGATACCTGACCTGTAATTGTAATAACCTTCTCGCCAATTACTGTTGATATAACTGTTGATGTAGCACGTACTATTACTGTACCATTTGATTCAGCAGTAAGCAGACCCGATGCATCTATTGTAGCTCTGCCTGTAACATTTGTTACGGTCCAGCTAACCGATTTATCTGCCGCACCCTCTGGCAATACAGTAGCTATCATCTGCAATGTTCCTCCATTAGCAGATATATAACTCTTACCATCAGCTCCTGCAACAGTAATAGATGTTACATCAGTTGACTGTCCTGATATTGTAATAACCTTCTCTCCTCTTATGCCTGATCCATCGTTTGCTGTGGCTATTACAGTTACGGTTCCGTTGCTTAATGCTGTTAACATGCCAGCATTACTAATCTTAGCCGAGCCTGTTCCGTTACTTACGCTCCACGTTACTGTTTT
>DKJY01000179.1 GCA_002454955.1 Bacteroidales bacterium UBA6680 | reverse complement strand
GAGGCGATGTATGGTCTTTTACCGTAACTAATACTACAAATATTGGTGATAATAAATTAAATGGTCGTATTATGTTATATCCCAATCCCGCAGTAGATATAATAACTATTGAATCAACAAAAACAGTAACTGATATTTTGGTTATTGACAATAAAGGAAATACTGTACTAAAAAATAGAAATAGCAATTATATAGATCTTTACGGTCTAAAAGAAGGACTATATTTTGTACGAATATATTTTATTGATTCTATTGTCACTAAAAGTGTTATAAAACTATAATATTTGACTATTCCTATAAAAGAGCCATAGTGAGTTTTATCATAAACTGTGGCTCTTGTTTGTTGTATCAACAGTATAAATAACATTAGCATATATTCTCATTAAAAAAAATGGTAATTATTATATCTATCAGCTATTTATAAAACAAAAATAATGTTGTATATTAGTTAGTAACATTTAAATAGTTGATCTATTATGAAAAGGGTTATAGTATTTACAGCATGTGCATTAATGCTTGTTATAAGTATAATTGCATGCAAGAAGAAGTCAGACGACAAAAAGATTGATGAGAGTATTTTTAATAAAGTAGAGAACGCCAGAGTTCCGGCTGAATGGGAAACACATGTAGCCACCTGGATGCAATGGCCTGCGGCACATGATGCATCAATGAGGCAGGCTTTTTCTGACATTATAAAAGTGGTAAAAAAGTATGAGCCAATGCATCTTATTGCAACATCAGAAAAGGCTAAAACCGATGCTATAGCATACCTTACCGATAAGGGAGTTAGTCAGGATAATATTACGTGGCATATATTTACAACTGACAACTCGTGGCTACGTGATAATGGACCTATATATGTTGTAAGTGGAGATAAAATGCTGTTACAGAACTGGCGTTTTGATGGTTGGGGTAGCAGTTTTGGAGGCGATGTTGATTACAATAATGATAATAAGATTCCGATACATATTGGTAATTATCTAAATATTGAGGTTGAAGACAGACTAGGTTATATACTAGAGAAAGGGAATGTAGAGGTAAACGGAAAAGGTGTGTTGCTTATTAACTGGGATTGTCAGAAGCAGCGAAATCCAAACTTTTCAAAAGAGCAACATGAGACTGTATTAAAAAATGCATTGGGTGTAACTAAGATTGTATGGTCATACGGACATCATGCCGACGATGGAACCCATGGGCATATTGATGGTATTGCTCGTTTTATTAATGAGAATACTGTTGTAATTCCTGATTATGGTACAACTGTAGAGACAAGTATGGCTGAAACATGCAAAAAAGAGGGTTTCACTGTACATATATATCCGGGTGATCCAAATTGGCTTGTTGGTAATGGCTTTGTTGTTGGCATGGGCAGCAAAGGTAATAACGATGAGTTAAAGGCTCTTCTTAAACAGTACTTTCCGACCAGAGATATTTATATGATAGACGCTCAGGAGATAGCTAAGAATGGTGGCGGTGTACATTGCGTAACAAATGATCAGCCACTGTTAAACTGACAAGAATAGTTAATTACCAAAATAGAAACAGAAAGCCGGATTGATATTTTTCCGGCTTTATTTTTGTTCTTTATTTGTATAATAAAGCTTACATCTATAACTATCCAACCTTTCTATACTCTGCAGGACTCATTCCTGTCTTATTCTTAAACATTTTGCTGAAGTGCTGAGGATACTCAAACCCCAGATCGTATGCAATACTGCTTACTGTATCGTTAACACTCAACAAAAGGTTTTTTGCTTTCTCAATAATAAAGTAGTGTATATGCTCCTGTGCATTACGTCCGGTAATCTTCTTTAAAAGATCACTAAGATAGTTGCTTGACATATTAAGTTCGTCACCACAATATTTTACAGATGGCAGACCCGATTCAGAAGCTTTACCACCATCGTAATAGTTTTTTAGCAATGTCTCAAACTTGCTTACGACATCTCTGTTTATATTCTCGCGCGTATAGAATTGTCGGTCATAATATCGCATACAGTAATCAAGCATTAGTTCTATATTAGATATTATAAGTTTCTGGCTGTGTTTATCTATATTAAGACTATACTCTGTCTCTATCTTCTCAGCAATATTAAATAGTGTTTTCTTCTCATCATCTGACAGATGCAGAGCTTCATTAACATCATAAGAGAAGAATGTATAGTCGTCAATATTCCGTCCTAGTTCCGATCGGCGTAAAAGATCCGGATGAAACATAAGTGTCCAGCCACCTGTACTATCGCCCGGATCCCAGTCGTGCATTGTAATTACTTGTCCGGGGCGTGTAAATATCATTGTTCCTTCCTGGAAATCGTAGGAGTTACGTCCGTAGCCAAACGAGCCATCAGAACACATCTTGTATGTAACCTGATACAGATCTATTACAACTGATTCTCCCACAAGATGTTTTTGTGGTACTATTTGATCGTGTTTAATGAGCGAGACTAAGGGGTGTTTAGGTTTTCCTGACCCAAAAAAGCTGTATATATCTGTTATTGTCTCTATTCTATTAATTGAACTCATATATGGTATATTTAACACAAAATATAACAATTAAAAGAGGATTAGCAACAACTAATCCCCTATATATATTCATTACGCACCAAACTGCGACTTTACAGCATTAATAAATGATTCGTCGTTCATCTGTTTGCGCATATCCATAAACTGTATGGCATCCTCTCCGGCAGTATAACGCAATTGGTTTGTATCATCGGTAACAGCCTCGTGAATTACTGAGGCTACAAGATCCGGCGATGAGATTTTTGTATCATCGCTTAATATTGTCTCAAATCCCTTCATTAGACTTTGTACTATTGGTTGATACTCTTCTAAAGCCTCGTTGTTCTGAAAATCAAACGATCTGCCTGCAAAATCAGTTGCTATTGCACCGGGTTCAACTATCTTAACCTTTACACCAATCTGCTCCATCTCATAGTGTAGTGCCTCTGATATACCCTCTACAGCAAATTTGGTTCCATGATACAACGCTCCCAGCGGAAATGTCATCTTACCTCCTATTGACGATATATTAACAATAACACCCGATCTGTTTGCTCTAAAATGTGGTAGAACAGCTCTTGTTACATCTAAAAGTCCGATAACATTTGTGTTAAACTGTCTTATTATATTCTCTCTAGGAAAAGCCTCAAGCGGACCATATGCTCCATATCCGGCATTATTCACTAAGGCATCTATCTTTCCAAACTTATCTATACCAGCCTTAACTGCTTCATCAATTGTATCTGTATCAAGAACATCAAGTCTTACAACCAAAACATTATTCAGCTTTGTTAACTCCTGCTCTTTATCTGGCGTACGCATTGTTGCTATTACATTCCATCCCTTATTACTAAAATGCTTTGCTGTTGCTTTACCAATTCCTGTACTTGCACCTGTTATTAATATTGTTTTCATACGTTAAAATTTATTTTAATTATTTATCTAAACTATAAGAAACCAGTAAGTTTTTTATAATCAATATTAGTTAAGTATTACTATTACACGTTAATACGATATACCCGTAAGTTGCTCTGATATATCCCATAATCTGCTACAAGCCTCTTTATCATGCGACAATTTATTTGATTTAACCTTAACCGGATGACCATGCATCTCAAAGTGTTTTGCCGGACCATAAAAATCGCCTGATTCAGCCGTAGGATCTGTTGCAGCTCTAAGAGTAGGTTGTGTTCCCATATTTACATGCTGTGCAAAAATATTGTTTAGTAGCCCAGACAGATTGGTGTGTCTTTGTAGCTCAGTTTTTGTCCAGCCCGGATGTGATATTGTAACCTTTATATTTTGGTTCTGACTCTTTAGCTTTCTGCTAAGTTCATACGCAAAATATAGGTTAGCTATCTTACTGTCTCCATACGCCCGATTGGTTTTATATTTTCGTTTCTCCCAGTTTATATCAGAGAAATTTATGTTCCCAAACTTATGAGCAATACTTGAGGTTACAACAATTCGTGCATTGTTACCCTTTTTAATCAGAGGCATCAATAATCCTGTTAAAGCAAAATGCCCCAAATGATTTGTTCCCATCTGTATCTCAAAATTATCATCGGTTTTTGAGAATGGACACATCATTATTCCAGCATTATTAATAAGTGTATCAATCTGTTTATATTCACGCCTCATCTCATCAGCAAATCTATGAACCGATTTAAGACTTGCAAGGTCAAGTTCTTTTACAATAATATCTGAGCGATCATTGATTTTGCTTATCTCATTTACAACATCAAGACCTTTTTTTACATTACGTACAGCCATTATAATCTTTGCTCCTTTATTGGCAAGAACTCTGGTTGCCTCTTTTCCTAATCCACTCGTTGCTCCAGTAATTACAATTACTCTGTTCTTTTGTTCTGGTATCAGTCCGGTATTCCATTTTGTACTAGCCATAACTTAATTGCTTTTGATTCTATATTTACAAAGATATACCACACTGATTTCCAGAACTTATATCTATTACAGATAGATGAATATATTTTACAGATTTAATATAAACTAGTTACGAAATACTGTTTTAAAGTTCTCTTTCATATTAACAATATTCCATCCGTTAGCCTGCATAGTATCGCGCCATGTTGGCATTGCCTTACCGTGCCATGGTTTGTATTTGTATTCACGCTCGGCATCGTTATGGTTAAGCAGAAACGATATATTTGGTAATGTATTGGTTGTGGTAATATGAAACATTCCGAAATCGCCTGTTGTATTACCAAATGCAAATATTGGTGTTTTGCCTATATGGCTGTATATATTCTCAGCTTTACCATTGTTGTTATTTTTTGGCTTAATAACCTCTGGTTGCAGTATAAACTTAGTCTCTTCACCATTAATGTATATCGGGTTCATTGCCTGACGTGTTCCTATAAGGTGTTCTCTGTCGAATCCGAATGAGTGGTCGCAAACACTCCATATAAGTCCTTGTAACGAACCAGAGACTATATATACATCAAACTCATTCTTTTTAAGATACTCTATTAGTTCTAACATAGGTTTATAGAATGTTTGTATAAGAGGCATCCCATATTTAGGCTCTTTTGCAGTTTTAAGATAGTTGTTGCAGTACTGCATGTAATCTTTATTATTCCATCCTTTAAAGGCATTTATTACCATTGCCTCTACATCGCTGCCCCACTCCTCTTTTACTTGCTTATTAAACGGATCTTTGTCTAATGCCAAAGCATATTGGTACATCTTCTGCTCCTTAAGTTCAGGGTTCTTCTCAACCTGCATCTTTAATCCCTGAACAGCACAATACATCTCCATCCACAGTGGCGATTCACATATGATTGTACCATCCATATCAAAAACAGCCAGTCTATCCTCTGGATTAAGCTTTAATGCCTGATTCTCTACAAACGATATAATTTTATTTTTCATTCCGGTATTATTCCACGACGGAAGTGGGTCTGAGTTAGAGATGTTATTACATGAAACAAATATGGATACAACCCATATTACAACAATTAAAAGATAAGTTTTTCGCATTTTGTTATGTTTTTGGTTATTAATTCATGTATTACAGATATCATATTATGACACTATAACTATATATAAATTACTAAAAACATATCACAATATCAAGAAGATAGATTAACTATAATGTTATCACACCACAAACTAACACATACATTATTGTTGCTAAAATATCTGTATATAAAAGAAAAGGATCTGCTCCCGCAGATCCTTTTTAAGGTTAATAAAACATACACTATACTCTAATCAACAACTATTAACCTATGAACCTTATTAGCTTTATGGTTTGTAACTTTTACAAAGTAGATTCCTGCTGGAACATCTTCTATATTCATCTGAATAGTTCCAGAAGCATTTAGTCTACTATTAATAATATTTCCTATTGCATTAATAATATATACATCAGATTTATCTGTAAGCTCTATATTCACAATTCCCGATGCAGGGTTTGGATATATAGCTTTTATTAACTCAACATCATCAATTGCTGTTGTTCCTGTAACATTAATTACAAATGCCTGCTCAACTGATGATGAACCTACTGTAACTATAATCTTAACATTGTAATCTCCTTTTGCTGAAGGAGTGCCTTTAATTACTGCTGTACCATCGCCATTATCGGTTAATGTTAACCAATCCGGCTTAACTGGGGCTGTGATTGTCGGGTTATTGTTTCCTGATACAGATATATTATATACATACTCTTTTCCCACAGTAGCGGCTGTTACAGCATTAGAGATAATCTTAAGATTTCCTCCAGCTGCTTCAGCCACTGTGAGTATATAGGATTGTTTAACTGCCTCTTTTGCATCTGTAGCAGATATCACAATATTATAATCGCCTGCTGCTCCTGCTGTCCCATTAAGGTTTGCTGTACCGTCGCCATTGTCGGTTAGTGTTAACCAAGCTGGTTTCTCTATAGCAGATATTGTAATTGCATCGCTATCAGAATCGGTTACAGTAATGCTGTAGCTATACTTCTCACCCTCTGTTACTGATTTAACTGGTGTTGATGTAAATTCAGGAGCATTGTTTGGCAACGCTGTAACGGCTACAGTAAATGATTGCTTAATTGACTGATTTCCGTCAGAAACATATATCTCTACATTATAATCGCCTTTTGCTGATGGTGTTCCTTTGATTACAGCAGTACCATCGCCATTATCAGTTAATACTAACCAATCCGGTTTTACTGGTGCTGTAATTGTAAGAGTCTCCCCATCTGCATCGGTAGCAGTTATGTCATATTTATACTCCTTACCAACAGTTACTGTTGTTGGTGCTGTTGACGATATTACCGGAGCAGCATTTGCCTCTACGATAATCATATATTGAGTATTAACAACATCAAATCCGTCAGTTACAGCAAGTTTAACTGTAAAGTCTCCCGATTCATCCGGTGTACCTTTTATTACAGCTGTTCCATCGCCATTATCGGTAAGAGTAAGCCATGCAGGTTTCTCTTCAGCGGTAATTGCAAGGTTATCTTTATCTGCATCTGTTGCTGTAATATCACAGGTATAAGGTTTAAACTGGTTTACAGCAACTACCGGAGTAAAATCAAACAGTGGTTTTGTATTTGTGTAGGTAAAAGCAAACTTCTTTGTTACTTTATCTTCTCCGTCGTCAAGGATAAGTGATACAGAGTAAAGGCCTGCTTTGTTGTGTGTTCCTTTAAGAATAGCAGTACCATCACCATTGTCTGTCAGTGTCATCCAATCTGGCTTATATTCAGTTGTAATTGTAAGATCGTCGCCATCTGCATCGTTTGTAGTAATGTTGTACATAAACTCAACTCCACAGTGTAGTGTTGTAGCATCAGGTTCTGATGTAAAGTCAGGACTATTGTTTGTTGTAATCTTAAGATCATCAAAACTAACTACTGCAAATGTATTAGGGTTTGCAAGTTTGAGTGCAATATAGTATTCTCCTGTAGCCGTTATTCCAGATAGTGATGCTGAATATTGCTCGTTTACAGGTGTTGCAATATCAACTACTGATAGCTCTGTAAATGTTGATTTATCACTGTTATCTGTCATATATCCTATCTTAAGACCTGCTGATAAACCACCACGAGCCATAAACTTAATCTTTGCATTTGTAAGATCAAGCGATGTTGCAGGAAGCGTAAGTATTACATCTTCTGTTGACATTCCGCCATACATTCTTACCTCATTTGGTGCTGAGTTAGCCAAATCGTCTTTACGTACCTCAACATATGCATTAGCATTGTTTTTAACTACATTCCAACCTAATGGCATCACCATTTCCGGTACAGCATCAAAATTCTGCGCAAATGGTAATGTTTTTATTCTTGCATCAACACTGTTTGCAGTTATCGCAACCTCATGTTTAGTATCATCACTCTCTGTAATAACTACTTTAGCACTCTTATTACCTTCTGATACCGGATTAAATGTAACTTTTATATCAAGCTGTGTACCTACAAGATCAGCAGGTAGTGTTAATGCGTTAAGAGCATATTCTGAAGAGTTGTCTCCTGCAAGCTCAACACTCTTTATTGTTAGTACTCCACCACCGTTGTTTGATACAACAATGTTCTGTACACTACTCTTATTCATCTCTACTGTACCAAAATCAAGTGATGATGGCGATACAGCAAATTCAGGTTTAGAACCAAGATCTTCAACTTTTACATTATCAATAAGAACAGTAGCAGCTTTTCCGGTATAATTACCGTTTGCAGCCTTAAACTGTATAATTGCATATTTCTTATCTGTATCCAGAACCACAACTTTCTGTTTCCAGTCGTTATTCTCTGTTACATTAAGTACCTCTGTATATGTTTTTCCAAGATCGTATGATACGTATACATTAAATGTTACATCTGTTGTTGTATAATGAAATTTAAGTCCCGGATTATCTACAGATTCTATATCTATTACAGGTGTTGTAATTGTACCATTATCTGTTGACGTATATGCTCCGGCATAATATTTTGCCACTGCTGTACCATCAGGGTAAACAGCTCCTTCGATAGCTTCACGAGACCATTTTGTTCCTGCCAATACCCAATTATTCGGAACAAACAATTCATCTTCAAAACTCTCTGAGAATGGCAGTGCTGCAATATATGGTTCTGCAATTGTTGTAAATGCAGTCTCTGTTAATGTAACCTTATTACCTCTCTTATCCTGAATTTTATCTGCTTTAACAGCAACATAGTATTTTGTAGCAAAGCTTAGCATAGCATCAGGAGTTATTGTAATTGTCTGTTCTGATATTGTTGCATTATGTGCAATATCTGCACCTGAAGCGTCAGTAGCTTTAAGTATGATAGCATCAGCTAAGTCTGCATCAGCAAGTACATTTCCTGAAGCATTATAAACAGCCTCATCAAAATCAATAGTTATTAACGACACAGGGTTTGCATCATTAGTGTCATTTGCAGGTGTAAATGTTACAGCAGGTGCTTTTGTATCTGCTGCCCAGTTAACATCATCAATGTATACCGATGAATATGTATTAGAGCTCTTATTCTTGAACACAAGGTAATAATCTCCGGTAATTGTCATATCCGGCAACTTAACAGTGTAATCTTTATAAGCATACTCTAGTGTAACTGATTTAAGCTCTGTGTATGTTGACGCATCTGCAACATCTGTAATATATCCGATACCAAGATCTACAGATCCACCACTAGCCTTAAATGACAGTTCTGTTCCTGAATAGTCTATCTTTGTTTTAGGCAAAATAGCCATAATATCAGAGTTAGTGCTTCCTGCACCATATAGTTTAAGTGCATTTGGCAATGAACTTACATAGCTTCCTGCATTTGTAAGTTTTACCTCTGCCATTGATGATGTTGCATTTACAATCTTATTCCATCCGGCAGGCATCTCTGATATCTCGTATGAATCAAAATTCTCTGAATATGGTAATGTTTTTAGTTCAGAATCAAACCCTTTACCAGTAAGTGCATACGTATGCTTTGTATCATCATTAAGTGTTACAATAAGATTATCTGTAACATCGCCTACTTTAGCAGGTGCAAATGTAACATCAAATGCAAGCTTCTCATTTGCATTTAGTATTGCCGGAAGTGTAATAGCAGAAAGGCTAAATCCGTTTCCTGTACCTTCAATAGCAATGCTTTTAATGTTAAGTCCATCTGCTCCAAGGTTAGATATTACAACACTCTTTGTTTTGCTCTCGTCAAGTAGTGTAACACCAAAATCCATTGACATTACAGAACATTTATATATTGGGATACTTGGAGTATCCTCTATTACAATAAAATCAAGGTATGTAGTAGAGTAGTTTTGCATTGCACTTGAAGAGAATCTTAAACGTACACTCTTATTCGCATATGATTTAAGAGATACAATGAATCTATCATATTCAGCAAGTTGTGTACCTTTCCATAATTCTGTATAGTTTGTTCCATCTTCTGTTATCTCAAGCTTAAGTTCTTTAGGAGCTACAGCAGAAAATGCAATACGAGGATTAGCTGAATTAAGTTTAATCCATGGCGATGTTAATGCATCGCTGTTAGAGTATGTCATTATTGCTTTGGTTCCTTCGGCAACCTGATTTGAGTTTATTGACCATCCGCCAAGATCCCAGTCAGAGACGGTTGTCTCGAAACTTTGATTATATGGCATATTTATAGGATCTACAGCTTTAGCTTTTACTGTAGTTGTATTTGTTCCTGCTGTAGCATTACTGTTTACTATAATTGTTCCTGTATAATCACCTGCTGAAGGAGCATTTACTGATATCTTAACATCTTGAGTTGCTTGTGGTGCAATTGAACCTGTCCATGTTACCGAAAACGGCGACTCAACTGTTATGCCCGTTATATCAAGTTGAGCACCGCCGGTGTTTGTTATTTTCAGCGTCTGCTCTACCACTGAATTAGTAACTATTGTATTAAAATTAATCTCGGCATCAGAAAGTGCTATCTCCGGTTCGCTACTTACATATAACTCCGGAAAATATATATTATCTATACTTAGTTTATTATATGAATAGTTTGATGTTGATGTAGGATTACATTTAAATGCAATATGGTAATTACCGTCAAGTGCCGACATATCAACCTCATACAGTTTATACTCGCCTGTAAGTATAATTTCATCGCCAACAGTTGTCCAGTTTGTTTTATCTTCTGAATATTGTACCTGTATTTTATTGAATGGATCTGCTGATTTTGCATAGAAAGCAAATACAGAACTGTTATTTACTACAAGTTTTGGAGTAATAAGCATAGCGCCTGTATATTTACCAAACTTATCGATATTTGCAGCACCAGTACCTTCCTGGATCTCAGCGGAAACAACTGTGCGTTTAAAATCAGATCCTACCACCTCCCATTTTTGAGGAGGAAATGTTTCGTCTTCGAATCCCATAAATTGTGTTCCTGTAGGAATACCTTTTATTGTCTCTTCTGCACTATCATTACCTGTGTAGTCATCTGCAGGAAGTTCAATCTTTACAGTATTAATCCCCTCGTTTACAGTATATGGTGCTGTTACTTCAATCTTCTCTCCTGCAGTAAGAGAGGCTATACTTTTAGTGGCTATTACAGTGTTGTTTACTTTAAATACTACATCCACATTTGTTTTATCTGTTGACCCTGCATTCTCAATTGTGGCAGTAATGTCTGTCTGCTGACCTGCTATAACCAACTCTTTTACTGATACTTTGTCAACAGCCAAATCGTTATCATATTGTACTGCCAGTTTAATATCATCTATAACAAGGTACTCCGATGCTAATGGCACCTCGCCTTTAACCCCGATGTAATATGTTCCGTTAGATGCAGCAGTATATGTTCCTGTTATATTCTTAAAGTTTCTTGATATACTGGTTGATGGAATAATATCGGTTGTCATTGCTGCTTCATTAGCCGATGTACCAATTGCTGCTGTTAGGTTTACTCCTGCCAGAGCAGATTGATTTGCCCATAGCGACAGTTTGTATGTTTTTCCTGCTTCAAGTGTTACCTCTCTAAACATCCAGGTTGTACTTGATTTCTTCAGATATACGAACCAATTACCCGAATGTGCTCTTTTGGTATCGTATGTACTGTTTTTCAATACCAACCATTTGTAACTCTCAGAGGTACTCCACGGTGCACTAAGTGCTGCATAGTTATTATATCCCGTTTCGAAACCCTCTTGGAGTACTGTCTGTGACAGTCCCGTTAAAGGTAAAACAGAACATAGTGTCGTGACTATAAAAAGTTCACGAAGTAGTTTGTAAAACTTTCTCATTTGTTCTAGATTTTATGGTTTATTATTAGGTATATATAGTCTTATGTTTCATAAAGTTCTGAGATATAAAAAGTACAGACAGGCATGTTGCCTGTCTGTAGAAATTACTCAATTACTTAACAATAAGCTTAACAGATGCTGAATCAGCATCAGAATCAACTTTAACAATATACATTCCACTATTAAGACCTCTAACAGTAACTCTGTTTGAGTTAAACTCTTTCTGAAGAATTAGTTGTCCTTCGATACTAAATACTCTTACTGTACCATTAATAACATTCTCTGAATTAATAGTAAATTCACCATTAGATGGATTTGGATAAAGTATCAGTCCCAGTTCTTCAAGTGTCTTAATATCGTTACTTGGTCCATCAGGATCAGTATATTTAGTTTTTGTAATACTAAATATGTTTGACAGCCCTGAAAGCACCTCTTCTCCTTTAATCTCATATACACTTCTTACGCTGTAGTTAAGTTCACCAACCTCAGCTGTTTTGTCTGTGTATGTAAGTGCATCAGCAGCAGTAGTAGCTATCTCCTCATTGTTTCTGTACACTTTATATCCCTTAAGTGTAGCTTTTGGAGCCTCTTCTGCATATGGGAATTTAATTCTTGATCTCTTACCATCAACAGATACTTTTATCATATCTTTTGTCTGAGCTTCTGGTTTTGCTCCAACATTTATATCATCAAACAGGGCAACCCATGCATTATTTGATACAACGTTAATAGAAAAGTATATATCTTTTCCTACATAGTCTGCAAGGTCAAATGAGTATTGTGTCCATTTTATTGGAAGCTCAATATATTCACCATCTGAGATTATTGTAAAGTCATCAGGATCGTTACCAGTTGTAGATATACCAACCTTAATTCTTTCAAGACCATACTTCTCAGTTACTGAAGCAGCCGCAAAGTTAAGGAAGTCACCATCTTTTACAGTTACCTTAGGCGAGATTAACCAGTCGTCGTTTGCTTTACCGTCAGCACCCCAACATGTAAGTATATTCTTTCCTGAAGGAGCCTGCCAGTTCTCTATCATTGGTGGTGTAGTTTTTGAGAAGTCAAATACCATAAATGATCCGACATATCCCTGATTTTCCCAAGTGTTGTTTTGTGATCCGAATGTTTTTGCTCCATCACGGTCAACCTGCTTCCATGGTCCAAATGCAAGGCTAAATACAGGATAACTCTCAAAGTCGTCTGAAGAGAAGGTTTCTTCTGCCATCCAATTAAGAATAATATCAGCTTTCTCCTGCTTTCCTGTAAGGTTAGCTGGTGATATAGCCTGTGGATGAACAACATTAATTACATTCTCTTTTATTAACTCAGCTTCGCCAATGTTATTGGAAACCTTAAGCTTTATAGTGTATACACCAGTTGATGAGAATTTAACATCAGTCTGTGACTGAGTTTTTCCGTTTGTTGTTACAAACTCATATCCTTTCTCTGGAGTAATTGTCCACTCAAATGAGGTTGGAACATTTGATGATATATCTTTTAGTGTGATAATCTCTCCTATATCAACCTTAGTTTTACTTATTGTAAAGTCTGCAACAGGAGCTTCTACAGGTGTTGGGTTCTCATACTCTTTAAGGAACTCAACCCATTTTGTCTCACCAAATTTAACATACTGATCAGGTTTGCTGTAATACATATGTGCAGTTCCTGCTTTTGTATATTTCTTAGGCATCCAGATCTTCATTCCAGTACTGTTCTTATTCTCAGTACCTGTATATCCATTAACAACCACTGATTTTTCATATGCTGTAAGTACCTCTGCCGCCTTATCTTTTAATTCTTGTGGTAGTTCTGCATCTGCAATAAGATTCTTAAGGAAGTGTCCTAAATCCTTGTGATCCGGATTTTTCTCTCCTCCTGAATCTACTGCATGCCATGATTTTGTTCTGTTATATTCTATATTTGAGAAATATTTTCTTACAGCAACAACTAACTCTTCGCTAAACTCATTAAGCTTAGGCATAAGCGAGTTTGTAAGCTCTTCAATTGATATTACAGCCTGTGTTGATCCTGTAGGGTATGAAGCTCCACCTGGTTTATAAGCATCAGTAAATGTGTTACAGATATCCTTAGCCAGTTCAACTGCTGGTAACGATGAGTCCTCATTAAGACGTCTGAATGCTCTGTCATAATCCCAACCATCACCTGGTTCTGTAAGTTCTGAAGCAATTACATATTTTGATACGTCTTTCATCTGGTAAGCTGTTTCAATCTGTCCTAACAGACAAACATCAAAACCAATAATATCAATAGGGTGACCAACAGCAGCAGTAAACTTCTTACAAACTTTCTCCAGCTCCCAAAGTTTCATACTTCCAACAAATCCTTTTGTAATGCTCTTATCTTCTTTAGAACGTTTAAAGATTCCATCACCATGATCCCATAGTGTTAATCCGTAGTGCTGCGCAGGGTAATTATCCTTAGCCCATGTCATAAAATTATCAAGAACTGTAGGATCTGACATATGTGGATCTTTATTAAAGCTTACAAGTTTCTCCGATACAAGTGTACGGTTCATTCCATCCTTATCCTTCTTAACTAACCAATAACCATCTTTAGCGTCATCATTAGCATCAAAACATACAAGATAGTTTATCTCACCTTGTATTGATCCGTTTATCTCCCACTCATTAAAGTCTTTAATTCCGTCAAGACCTGTTCCATCCTCGTACAGATAAACCATCCATGTCCAACGATCAAGACCTCCTACAGCTTTAATATTAAGTGTAAAAGGGTTCTCGTTATTATCGTTATTTGCTATTGTAAGAACTGTTGTTTGCGGTCCCTCTTTTGTTGGTGCAAAACGTACAGTTACAGTAGTAGTTTCTCCTCCATTAAGTGATGTTGCTGGTGTATTCTGAATTGTAAATTCACTATCGCCAACAAGTTTTACGCTTGACAAATCAAGTGTGTTTACTCCTTCATTAGTTATTGTTACATCAATGTCTCGTGTTCCGTTAATATCAACATTTGAAGGGAAGCTATATTTTGACCCTGTAAGGAAATCTGTTGCTCCGATTGTTACTTGAATCTCAGGGTTTGTATTATCAACAGTTACGTCTACTGCATTTGATTTTGGCGATACTGCATCGTTTGAGAACACAGCTTTTACATAGTAGTTGTAATCTCCGTTTGCAAGACCTCTATCTACATAATTATCTTTTGAAGGATCATTAATAACAGCTACCTCAGTATCGTTTCTGAATACCTTGTATCCTTTAAGTGTGGCATTCTCTGCACTTACTACTCCTTTAACATTCACGTTACGCATTACACCTTCTATCTCAACAGAGTCGTCGCTAACATATTTTGATGAGAATTTATCTCCTGTTGCAGGTGCTGTAGTTTCAACATCGTGTGTTACTCCTACACGTACAAACAGTTCGTACCCCTTACCATTCTCTGCAAGTAGTTTCCATTTGCTATCAGATTCGTCAAATACATATGTGTTACACATTTCTGCATCAACAGATTTAGCAAGATTAGATGGCATTCCACTTGCATCTTTCGGCTCAACAGCAACAATAAATGGTTCATTTATTACAAGTACTGAACTTAACTCGTGTACATTCTCTTGTGCATGTACAGCCTCAAGATAATCTGATTCATAGATCAAGGCATTTGTATTTGCATTGAATATTTTGAATTTATATTTGTTATCAGGCCATGGGTTATTTGATGAGTAGTAAAATCCTGCTGTTAATTTATCAATTGATACAGGGAATGAGAAATTCAACTTTTCAGGTGTAAACAGTACTCCACGACGTGGTTTAGCATATACAACAGAGAAACAAGAGTGAAGATCGTTATTGTAAGCTATCATTCCCGGTACATTTGGCTTAAGCCATGAAAGCTCTACATGAGTACCTTCTGCTTTTGCTTCAAGTTGCTTTGGTGCACTATATCCTCTTACAACAATATAGTCATCTTTCTTAAGAACTTTTGATCCGTATGCATTTGAAGATGTAAGTTGTATAGAATATTTTCCTGACTCATTAAATTTAACTATAGGATTTCTTGTTGTTGCGTCAGTACCTTCGATAAACTCATATGTATTCGGGGTGATTTGCCACTGCCATGCGGTAGGAGCCAGAGTTGTGTTATCTGTAAATCTGACGATCCCGCCCGAAAATATGGAAGTGACATTTGCTAAAAAATCTGTCTCCGGAGCGGTCTCAATCTTTCTTATATCAATTGTATAATCCTCAACCTCTCCATATTCAAATTCTCCACATCCTCCTGTAAGACCAGAGTAATCACTTGATGAATCGTATAATACAATTCTCATTCTTGTTTTAACAAGTGGTTTTTCATCTGGTATAATAAGTTTTGTATTAACTGTTCCATCAAGGCTGTTTACCCCTGTGAATGTTACAGGTACAAGCTCATTAACCTCAAATGTACCATTTTGGTTATAATCAATATATACCTCAAGTCTGTCTGCACTACTGTACTTTTTTGTTATAATCTCAAAAGGAAGTCCTTCATTCTTATAAACAATAATATCTCCTAAACCAGTAAAATCTTGATATTTTTCGCTACCTGATTTACTGTGTATATTACCTAATCGTACCTCTGCAATATACTCCCAGTCAGAATATTTTGCTGTTGCCGGACAGTAGTCTGTTCCAAAGGCATAACCAACAAACATTATTCCTATTATAAATAATAATATTTTTCGCATAATTATCTGTAATAACGGTCTGTAGATTAAATACAGACCGTTGTTAATTAACTAGATTACTTAACTAAAACTTTAATTGTATATGATTGTCCTCTCTTCTCTACCTTAGCCAGATATAATCCTCTCTCCCATCCTGACACATCAATTGAAGTATTGTTTGATGCCTCATTAGATGTGTACACTAATTTCCCTGCAATGCTATATACCTTAACACTATATAGATCAGAATCTAAAACAGTAATATTTATTGTTTCTGAAGCAGGATTAGGATAAAGTGATATTCCAACAAGCTCTGCATCGTAAATTGATGATGTACCATTATTAACTTTTACATTAACCGGAGCTGTAACAGATTTACCATTTGCTGTTGCTTTAACTGTTAAAATTGCATCTCCTGTTTTATCTTTAACAAATGATACAGTAAGATTACTATTCTGAATATCTGTAGTAACAAGTTCTGTATTTGTATTATTATCAACAGAATATGTAAGTACATCACCATCAGGGTCTGTAAAGTATGAACTTAGGTCTTTTGTTACAGGTGTTGCATTTGCATTTACTTCAATTGTTTCTATGTCTTTAAGAACCTTTGGAGCATTATCTGTAGCTGTTATAGTCTCTGTAATTTTCAGGTCATCAAATAATAGAACATACTGTTGTGGAGCACTTATTGCATGGAAACCAATATAGTATACACCATCTTCATCCACTGTAAAATCCTTTGTGTACTTCTTCCACTCTTTATAGTCATTTACATCTGCATATGCAAGTTTTGTTGTCATAGCTGCTGAGTTTTTGTCCTTACCAATCCATACTTCCATCTCTTCGTGATAAACGGCATTTGTAGCAAGATCAAGCATTGTATATATAAAGAACTCATAGTTATATGTAGCACTTGCTTTAAGTCTTAACGGAGCAGTAAAGAACCAATCGTCCTTAGCTTTATATCCAAAATCCTCATTTGCTAATGCTCCTTTAGAGTTATTGTGAGTAAGACCCGGTTTTGCGGGAGGTGTTGTAACCATATCCCAGTTACGTCCGTTACCGTTTGCATCTTCAAGTGACATTCCAAGAGGTACATCATGACGTCCGCTATAGTCAACTGTATTTTCGAAATCAACAATATAAGGATATTCTGTTACCTCAGGATCTGCCATTGTTGTAAATGTATTTACAGGGCAGTTTTTACTCTCACCCTTATCATTAAAGGCTATAACCTGCCATGTAACCTTTTCATTATATCCAAGATCGTTTGTAAATGTATATTTGTACTTATCAGCACCTAATTCAAGAAGTTTCTCAATATTATTTCCTTCGTCGTTTGTACCAACAGTAACTTTATAACCATTTGTATTTGCACTTCCTGCCGACCATCTTAATTCAACAGGTCTATATGTATCTATATCCTTAGCTTCATCTAAAGGAGATACAATAACCGGACATAAAGGTTCATCTCTTTCTGGTTCCCACGATACATTATCAATACGCATTGATGCA
>DKJY01000141.1 GCA_002454955.1 Bacteroidales bacterium UBA6680 | reverse complement strand
ACAGAGGCTAAAGAGCCTGTATTAAATGCCAAGAAGATAACTCCTGAGAGAGGTTTAGTACAGACTTTTAACGATTTTGAAATCAAAATAATGGAGTATAATGTACGAACAGACAGGACTTTTATTAAGGTAAAATGTAAATATAATGGCAATGCCAATAGCCTTGGATATGTTGATCTTTCAAAGATAAATGTAACCGGAGGCAAGGCAAGTATTGTAAAAAAGGGAGATATTATCCTTACAGGAAAATCGTATACTTTTGCAATAAACGTAAAACCTGATGGCAATGAATTAAGTCTGGATTTTAACAATGCACTGGGTACAATGAAATTTGTTGACGTAAATATTGAAAAAATTACAGTTAAGAGTACCAGATATAAAGAACCTGTTATAGACAAAAAGAAAGAGAACAGTGCAAAGCAGGACTCTGTAAAAACTGTAAAAAAAGAGCTATGTGCGCTTAGCTACAACGATTTTGCATCGTTAAGAGCCGATATAAAGAAAATACTAAATGAAGGAGGTAAACCAATTGAGACTTCACATAAGTTTATTACAGCAAAAGGTTGTATTAATACAGATCAGATTATTGAACTAATGGAGGTATTCAATCTGGATGGCCAAAGACTTAAGTTTGCTAAAATGGCATATGAATATACCTCAGACAAGCACAGGTTTCATTTAGCAGTTGCTAAACTATCTTATCTTAAAAACAAGCAGGCTCTTGAAGAGTTTCTTGAGCAGCAATAGAAAATAGTCTTTGTATTTAATATCCTCATCTATACAGGCAGAACATTAAACTTGTCTATTAATCTTACAACAGAGGGTAATAAAAAAATGTTTTTTGTTACCCTCTGCTTATATCTTCCAAATCAGATTGCTAACCGCATATATCAGTAGTATACAACAGGCCAGATTATATGCCAGATGATATAGTGTGAATAACGGAATATTATCATTGGTAAAAATCCATATCGTCTGAATAGTGCAAGTTGAGTTACATTAGATGCATATATAAGCAGTGCAAACATAGCTATATCTATTGGCGCACTTATCAAGTTCATTGCCTTTAAACCTCCAATCTGGGTATAGGGTTCAAACATAGATATCAAAAGTGCAATTATCCAGAATACAATCTTATTGTATTGTTTGCGTAAAATTACTGTTGATATAAGCCAGGTTAAAAACACAGCAGGAATAAGGTGTAACAATATTTCATACATTGTACCAAATGTAAGGTATGCAGGTACTGAATAGGGAAATGGCACATTAAAATTCGGCGCATTAATATATACACCTAATATAATTGTAAGTATTGCAAATATAACACCAAACGATATTGGTATAAAGAAACGATACCTGCTTCGTGCTTTACGGTTCCAACCAAATACAAACCCTGCATAACCGGCCAGCCAAACTGATATAAACCCGGCAATAATTGTAATAATTACCCACATCCAGCTAAACAGATTAGCAATAGGGTGATCAACAGGGTATATTGTTAGTACTGTTTTACCCAATAAAGCACACATTGCAATAACAGTATATCCTTTTATATATCTATTAAAATGTAACATTGTTAGTTGTTTATTTATCAGAAATTATTATCCCAAACTATATTAAAGGTACAAAAGAAATAGTACAAAACGTAATACCTCATCTATTAAAATACACAATGCACTCTGTTTAGTTATCAAATAACTACTACTGATTAACAGCGATATATCAAATTAATATTAAAAAGCACATATTAAAGCTTCAACCGATTATGATATTTTATAATTTTGAGACGTAATAAATTAACTGTTGGCTATAAATATACCAGTGCAAACATTTATATAGTTGCAGCTGATATTAAGCAATAATTACAATATTTATCAGATATGATTGAGGAGTTAATCAAACGAAGAAGTTGCAGAAAGTTTCAGGACAAGAGTATTGAACCAGATAAGATAGAGGCTATTCTTAAAGCAGGACTTCTTGCTCCATCCGGAAAAAATAAAAAACCGTGGGAGTTTATGGTTATTGACAACCGCGAGAAACTTGAGGCCATAGCTAAAGGACGTGAGCACGGATCTGCATTTCTTGCTAATGCTCCTGTTGCAATTGCCGTTATAGCAAATACCGAAAAAACAGATGTTTGGGTTGAGGATTGCTCAATTGCTGCAATACTTATGCAGATGGAGGCCGAAAATCAAGGGCTGGGCTCGTGCTGGATTCAGGTGCGCAACAGAGTAACTCCTGACAACATTCCAACATCAGAATATATTAAAGATCTTATGTCTGTTCCATTTGGATATGAGGTTGAGTGTATTCTGGCATTTGGATATAAACTAAAAGAGAGAGAGAATAATAACATTGATGACCTTCCGATTGAGAAGGTTAGTTACAATAACTTCAGTAACTCATATTTCTAACCCAAAACATCAGAAGATATGCACAAATACAAACACCTCTTCTTTGACCTGGATCGTACGTTATGGGATTTTGAATCAAACTCAATAGAGACATTCAGAGATATCTTTGGCAGACATGATCTTGCCAGAGTATTCCCCGATTTTGAAGTCTTTATAAAGACATATAAAAGACACAACGAGATACTATGGGCAAAGTACAGAACAGGTGAGATTAAGAAAGAGCAGTTACGTAACGATCGGTTTCTTCTTACACTAAAGGAGTTTGGTGTTGATGATATGAATCTTGCGGTTAAAATGGGTGATGACTATATTACAATAAGTCCTACAAAGAGAAGAGTATTTCCCGGAACACACGAGATTCTAAACTATCTTAAGGATAGATATAGGTTATATATTATTACAAACGGTTTTAGCGAGGTGCAATCGGTAAAACTTAAAAACTGCGATCTTGAGAAGTACTTTGATGGAGTTGTTACATCTGAGATGGCTGGTGTTCAGAAACCTCACAGAGAGATTTTTCACTATGCCGTTACAAGAGTTAATGCAAAAAAAGATAGCTGTCTTATGATTGGTGATGACCCTGATACAGATATTATAGGTGCAAAGAACTTTGGTATGGATCAGGTTTACTTTAACTCAATGAATAAAGGTTGCTCTGTAGAGCCTACATATGCTATTAACTCTCTACTTGAGCTAAAAGATATATTATAACTAAATGGCTGAACTGCTTAACCAAAAGGTTTTCCTGATACTCCTTATTATTACACTTGGGGTAGCTATAGGACGTGTAAAGATTGCAGGTTTTAGTCTTGGTATTGCTGCAATTATGTTTGTTGGTCTGGTATTTGGTCACTTTGGCTATCGTGTTGATGGTGATTTTACAAATCTGGGGCTACTACTCTTTGTATTTACCATTGGCTTACAATCAGGTCCAGGTTTTGTAAACTCATTCAGGAAAAACGGAAAACAATTACTTTCGCTTGCAGTAGTACTTGTCTTCACTGCATCGTTTATTGCCTGGATAAGCTCTTGGTTATTTGGTTTTGATATTGTTGTGGCTATAGGTCTTTATGCAGGTGCAATGGGTAGCACTCCAGGTCTGGCTGCAGGACTTGAAGCTACAGGATCGCCCGATGTAGCAATAGGTTATGGTATTGCATATCCGTTTGGTGTTATCGGTTTCTCCTTTCTAATAAAGATATTTCCCAGAATATTTAAGATAGATCTTAAACGTAGCGAGAAAGATTATCTTGAAGAGATAGAGAAGCAATACCCCACAATAGTAAGCAGACTTATATGTATTAATAATGAGTTCTATCTAGATCGTCCTCTGAGTGAACTTAACCTGCAGGCCGATTTTGAATGTACTGTAACTGGAGTATATCATAATAAAAAATTCAGAATGCCAGGTAAAGATACTGTTATAAGACGCGATGATCTTGTTAAAGTATCGGGTACAAAAGAGCATATTGACAAGCTTGTTGATGAGGTTGGTGAGTTTGTTGCAAAGAAAAAGGCCGAACCGGACAACTATGTTGTTAAGTGGGTACTTGTAACAAATAAGATGGTTACAAATAAATTCTACCGAGAAATTGATTTACCATACAACTACTCTGCAACAGTATCAAAAATAAAACGAAGTGGTATTGAGATATCACCTAACCACAACTCTATATTCCGTTTTGGAGATAAACTACAGATTGTAGCTCCCAAAAAAAGAATCAAGGAGATATCGCAACTATTAGGTAACGATAGTAAGATGCTATCGGCAATAAATATTATACCAATATTTCTGGGAATTACCCTTGGCTATCTTCTTGGTACCATTAAGATACCTATGTTTGGCGGAATGAACTTCTCATTAGGAATTACAGGTGGTGCTATTATTGCAGGATTGGTACTAAGCGCTATTGGTAAAACAGGTCCTGTAGTGTGGTCTATGTCCGGATCAGCAAACCAGCTGCTTCGTGAAGTAGGACTTGCAATATTCCTTGCAGGCATTGGCACAAAAACAGGGGTATCGTTTGTTCAGACACTACAAAACAACGGAGCTACACTATTTATGATAGGTGCAATAATTACAATTGTTCCGGCTATTATTACTATGTTTGTTGGGCATAAAATATTTAAGATGAACTTTCTTACACTTATTGGAGCAACAACTGGTATATTAACAAACTCAGCCGGAATGGGACTCCTAAACGGATTTACAAAAACCAATGCATGTTCTATTGCATACGCAATGGTATTTCCGTTTGCTATGATACTTATCATAATATTCTCTCAGATACTTGCAATGTTTACTTAAACGTTATAAAGTATTATCTGAGAATAAACAACCATATATTTTTTATACACAATCGGTAAGGCATATTGTTATTTTAAAATAATTCAACATTAATCGCATCTATTTAACACGCTCAACAACCTGATTATAAAATTATCAGCGCCATACATTGATTCACAACAAAAACAGGTTATAATAAACGTCTGAATTTATGTTAATAGTGAACAGAAAACGTTATATTAAATGATCTATTTTTATGCATGAAAGATCTCAGTAAAATCCCATGCTACTGAGGTATACAATTAAACCATATAACGATGAAGATTGAACTTATTGACATTCTGAAAGCTAATATTGCCGATGAGAGATCGTGGATATCAAACAACAGGCAAACGGCTACCCTTACCCCTACAGGAAAGCCTTTCAGATTAGCAGGAACCCCGGGACAGAAATACCGTTTAGTAATTATAAATCATAACGAAGAGCTTGTTGCTACAACATGTATAGATAACATGAACACACCCGGTGCAGTAAGAGGATATACAGCTGAGTCGGGTGAGCTTAAAGAGATTCCGTTTACAATGACAGATCAGGGATATATTGTTGTTTATAACACCACAAAAAACAGTTATCTTACTCAGCCTGTTGTAACCTTCTCTATAAGAGCTGTGCGCAAGTAAAATATCTTTAATAAACTGTTTAAGCTCTACTCAACAATATAACGTTTCTTATGTTTCTATTCATAAAAACGTAAAATGGCTAATGATATACAGATAGAGTTTAAACAGTTAAATCTTATTAGCAACACCCAAATAATCGACGGAGTATATTCGTTGAGATTCAAACGATTTTTTGACTTTACTCCGGGTCAGGTAATCAGTATTAAACTAACAGAGGATATGCCCGGTAGATTATACAGTATTGCCTCATCAAGTAGTTCGGAGTTTATAGATATTCTGTTTAAGGTAAGACCAGAAGGGTTGCTATCTCCGCAATTGGCAAACCTTAAATCCGGAGAGAAAATGTATGTATCAACCCCAATGGGAAACTTTATTGACCAACAGACAGATGCTGTATGGATTGCTTCAGGAACAGGAATAGCACCATATCTGAGTATGATACGTTCTGGTACAAAAGGTACAAAAACACTTATCTACGGGGCATCGTACCGCAATCATTTTTATAACGATAAAGAGCTGCAAAACAGCAATATTATTGACAATTACGTACGATGTTGCAGCAGAGAACAGCACAACGACTGCTTTTACGGAAGAATAACTGCTTATATTGATCAGATTAAAGATTTACCAAACAGAAAATACTATCTTTGCGGCAATCCGGATATGGTTGTTGAGGTAAGGGATAAACTCATTAAAAGAGGTATTGCCTTTAACGATATTCTGGCAGAGATATATTTTTAACTGACTGGTATGGATAAGATAAAACTTCTTGGTAAAACATTAACAGAGCTACAAGAGATTGTTCTGGAACTTGGTTTACCAAAATTTAATGCAAAACAGATAGCACAATGGCTATACAAACACAATGTGTCTGATATAGATGAGATGACAAATCTATCTAAAAAGGCACGTGAGCGTATGTCTGAAAAGTATGAGGTTGGAGCATATACTCATACAAATGTGCAGACCTCTGTTGATGGCACAAAGAAGTATCTGTTTCCTACCATGAAAGATCAGTTTATTGAGTCGGCATATATACCAGACAGAGACAGAGCTACACTGTGTGTATCATCACAGGTTGGTTGCAAAATGGGATGCCTTTTCTGTATGACTGCACGTCAAGGATTTATGGGTCACCTTACATCAGGCGATATTGTTAATCAGGTACGCAGTTTACCTGAACGTGAAAAACTTACCAATATTGTATATATGGGTATGGGAGAACCACTTGATAATCTGGAGGAGGTATTAAAAAGTATAGAGATATTTACATCGGACTATGGATATGCCATGAGTCCAAGACGAATAACTCTATCAACCATTGGTCTTGTACCGGCAATGCAAGAGTTTCTGGACCGTAGCGAAGCACACCTTGCAATAAGTCTTCACTCACCTTTTGAACAGGAGCGTAAACAGCTTATGCCAATTGAATCGGTATACTCACTACACTCGGTTATAGATACAGTTAAGAAGTTCGATTTTGGTCGCCAGCGCAGAGTATCATTTGAGTATATTATGTTTGACGGTGTAAACGATTCTCCGCGCCATGCAAGAGAACTAATAAAACTCCTAGGCGATATGCGTTGCCGCATAAACCTAATTAAATTTCACCCAATACCAGATAGTCCGCTTAAAGGATGCTCACGAGAGAAGATGGAGGCTTTTGAGAACATTCTTAAGGCAAAAGGTGTTATGACAACTATACGCTCATCAAGAGGTGAAGATATATTTGCAGCCTGCGGATTGCTATCAACCAAAGAGAGGTCTAAAAAGAGATAATTATCTCCTCATCTGATAATAAAATGGTATAATAATTGTTTAATAATAGGAGTAATTTAATAAAGAATATTTACAGCTAAGATTAAGATAACAATAAAGTGTTACCTACTATAAATATAACACTTTAATATGGTTGCTTGTGCGTATATCATACTGTAAAGAGTGCTTTAACAAATTACTATATACACTATTAACATTTTATACCCTGAAAAGAGACGTACACTATTTGAATAACTGTTAATTCCTGATATAAGAGGTTATTGCAAGTACATGTAGTTTCATTCAACAGATGAAGAGATATTAACATGAAAAGACAATTTATTCTGCTTTTAGCTGTAATAGCACTATTTGCTACACCCGGATGTCATCAGTCTGAGAAGATTGATGATAGAGAGAGAAGTAACAGTATAACCTTAATATTCAAAGATGCTCCGCAGAAGTGGAAGATATACAAAGACAGAAATAACAGTACAGCATATCGTCCGGCAGAGACAAAGGTAAATTACATATCAGACAATCTGATAGATCATATATTCTACCCGGATTCAATACCAGCAGGAGATACCCTTACAATTAACACAGAACGCGATTTAGTTGAGGTTGAACATAGTTACTTTGCAATGGAGAATCTATCGTACCTGTTCAGGAATGGCGATACTGTTATTTTCACATACAAAAACAGGGTACCACATGCCGAGGTAATAAACCGAATAGAGGAGGATATTGTTACCAACTACGAACTCAGAAAGCGTGAATTGTTGTATAATGAGATGTTCTCAGCCCTGTCTAAATCAAACAGATGGTTTAGCTTTATTAATATAGATTTTGAGAAACCAAGAGACATTATTAACGATCAGATAAAGATATATACAAGACGTATGAGAGAGAAAGCTCGTAACCAATATCGTGACGAGTTGATATATCTAGACTCTCTTAAGAGGTGTGATATCATGTCTGATACTGTATACCACTTCTTTAAAAAAAGTGCCAGATACAGGATAGAGAATATGAACTATACTGAGAGAACCGAGAACGATCCTTATAATTTAAACAGAGATACAGTCTCTAACATAAGATATAACAAAGAGAACATTACAAAACGATCTAACAATATTAAACAGCATATGTACTCCAGTGCATACAGAGCACTTACCAACAACTATATAAGAAGCTATATTATGCCCAAAATAACCACTATAACAAGTACACATAATATTAATGGCGAGGCCTCTGGTGGTTATACAATAAAAGATTACAGAGAGCTGTACGATACCCTTATGGTTAGTAACCTGCCTTATGATCTGCATAAGTATTACATGCTAATTACCATGAAGAATATAATAAACAATATGCCGGCATCTGACATAAGAGAGTACTACAGTAAATTCCGTAATGATATAAAAGACTCTGCATATATAGCTCATATAAACAACAGATACGGACTAAACAGTATTGATAGCGCCAACAAAAGAAACGATATGATGTTAATAACTCCTGATGGCGAAACGGTAATGTACAATGATATTGTTACTAAAAATTATGGCAAGGTTATATATGTAGATTTTTGGGCTCACTGGTGTGGTCCATGTTTAAGAATGTTTACGCACGCAAATAAGTTAAAAGAGGAGTATAACAACAAAGATGTTGTTTTTATCTACATATCAAAAGATAGCAATAAAGATAAATGGAAAGCATCATGCAGAAAATATGGTATATCTAAAAATTCCTATATGATAAAGAATATTTACACATCGCTTCAGTTTGAGGAGATGATGATTAAATATATACCACACTATCTGTTATATAACAAAAAAGGCGATAAGGTGTCATACTCTGCTCCAAGACCTGATAGCAAAAAGATAAGAGAGGTATTAAATGATTTAATTGGCAAACAGATATAGAGCTATTACAAAGGCTCCGGTTAAGGAGTCTTTGTTAATATAATATGGTTTGATATATTGTAAAAACCAACCCCTACAGCAATATTATTAACAATATATCCAAACTATTACAGTTTGCTACAGTTATAAACATGAATCGGAAAATCAATATTTGCTCCCCCCTTATCACGATAACCAGATTGTAGCATCAAAACAATCTAATTAACTATTTCTGATATCAATCTAAACTGAGCCAGAAAGAGTATATGACAAATTATAATATAGAGATATCTCATTGCAAAATATTATTTGTGAGCCATCTGTTACAGTAGGTTTAACTATTTTCTTAACTTTAGATTTTTATCTAAACATGAAGAAAATTGTAATAACCCTGTTAATTCTGATCTCTTCAAAGATTCTGTTTTCTCAGCAGACATCAGTGAATACAATTAATTCAAAAATTCTTGACGAGGAGAGAACCATTAGGATACATCTGCCAAAATCTTATGATAAGGAGAAATCATTCCCTTTAATTCTGACATTTGATGGAGAATATATGTTTTATAGTTTAATAGGTAACACCGAATTATTACTTGCAACAGATAAAATACCAGAAGTTATTGTTGTTGGTATTGACCAAAATTACAAAGATTCAACAAACAGTTTTATCAGATGGCAAGATTGTAATTACAGTTCCAAAACCGGAAAACCGATTGATAAAGGAATAAAATTCAAGAGATTTATAACAGACGAATTGATTCCTTATTTAACAGATAAATATAAAGTAGGAACATACAAAACACTATCAGGTCACTCTTTAACAGCAACCTACTCTAATTTTTTTCTTTCTGACTCACCTGTTTTCAACTCTTTTATATTGGTTAGTCCGTATATTTCAGAAACTATTTCCGAGAAAATAATAAGCGCCTTATCTGGTAATAATAACATAGTATCTTACTATATAAGTACAGGTGAATTTGACTTAAGAGGACATATAAAAACAGTTAATATATTAGATAGTACAATTAATGCAAATATCATTAACACAAACACTGAATACTCGTTTAACAACTTCGACGAGGAAACGCACTATTCATTAATAAACAGAAGTTTACCTTACGGGCTAAAATCTGCCTTTAGAGATTATCAGTTAATAACCGACAAAGAGATTAAATCAGAGAGAGATTTATTAACCTTCTTAAAAGAGAAATATAAAAGGATTTATCATAAATATGGTATTAATCTTCCTATACGAGAGGATGACATAGATGCCTTATATTGGGAAGCTGAAGAGAGAGAAGATTGGAAATCTTTAAAAGAGATAGGTGAATTCAGTATAAAAATATATCCTGAATATGCTGATGGGTACTTTATGTTATCGCAAGTTGAGGAGAATAATAAGAATTACCGTTCTGCTCTGGAATTATACAAAAAAGGGTTCTCTAAATTGGGCAATGATGTATTAAATAGAGATGATTTTTACAGAGATCTGGTAGTGTCCGCTATTC
>DKJY01000109.1 GCA_002454955.1 Bacteroidales bacterium UBA6680 | reverse complement strand
TCCTATGGACATTGGGATAGTAATCATGGAATTAGGGATAAAACCATTACCAAAAAACAGAAACCACTAATATAAAGACAGTTAACACAGACAACACCCTTTAATTACAGTATCTGTGTTATATCTGTTCAGTAATATAATTACCTGTTTTTATAGGTTTATCCTGATAAACATTAAATACAACCCATAGCTCGATTCGATATTCAAAATTTTTATTCCTGCCTGAACCCTTTATAAATTTTGTTGTTATAGCATGTTAAATTGGTTTATCAACAAACACTACATCTGGTTGATATATCAACATTAGCCAAAACTATAAAACAGACCTGAATTATGATTTCATTTAACGATACCCAAAAAGCCTTCAAGTACAAAAGTAACTCTGAACTTAAGAGAGCTCATTTCTTATTCAATAGCCTTAAATATCCGGTTTTTGTAACCACAGGATCGGTTCTTATTAATATTGCATTAAAGCTTAGGATACCTATTAAATGGGCTGTAAAACCATTTATATATAAACATTTTGTTGGTGGAGAGACTCTTGAAGATAGTATTACAGCTATAGATACCCTTGCAAAATATAATGTAAAAAGTATTCTTGACTTTTCTGTTGAAGGCAAAGAGACTGACAAAGAGATTGAGAGAGCTTTTAACGAAACGCTTAGGGCTGTTGAGTTTGCCGGAGGTAACAGTAATATTCCGTTTGCAGTGTTTAAACCCACAGCATTAACAAAATCATATATTCTTGAAAAGAGGAGCCTTAACAAAGAGCTCACAAATGATGAGTTAAAAGAGTTTAACCTGTTTGAGGAGAGGGTTGACAAACTTTGCTCTACAGCTTTTAAAAATAACAAACCAATACTTATTGATGCCGAAGATAGTTGGTTTCAGAATGCTATTGATGAGGTTACAGAGAGAATGATGGTTAAATATAACAGAGAAAAAGCCATTGTATACAACACCCTGCAAATGTACCGTACTGGCAGATTAGAGTACTTAGAGAAGCTACATAATAAAAGCATTGAGATGGGATTTTATGTAGGAGCAAAATTTGTTAGAGGCGCATATATGGAGAAAGAGAGAGAGAGAGCCGAAAAGCACGGGTACCCATCGCCAATACAACCGGATAAGCAGGCTACAGATAATAATTACAACAGTGGATTAGAGTACAGTATGCTGCACATAGATCGTATCTCTATATTCAATGGTACTCATAATGAGGATAGTTGTATGTTATTGGTTGACTTAATGGATAAGGCTGGTATAAAACCAACCGATGAAAGAGTATGGTTTTCGCAACTTTACGGAATGAGCGATAATATCAGTTTTAATATTGCCGATGCAGGATACAATGTTGCCAAATATCTTCCGTACGGACCTGTTAACGATGTTATGCCATACCTTTTACGAAGAGCAACAGAAAATACTTCGGTTAAAGGACAAACAGGTCGGGAATTAAGTTTAATTTTGAAGGAAATTAAACGACGTAAAAATGATACTGGAAAATAAAAAACGAGTTATCAGATATAGATTTAAAGAGTTTATAGGAGCTATAATAGCGGTATCAATATTCTCTTTTCTGCTTTCATCTGACTATTTTATTGAGGGAATATTAGGTTTATCAAGAGTTTTTTGGTCAATAGTTATAGTTGTATTATACATGGTTCTTATTGCATATCACTACTATCTTGATCTTAACTATATCTACTTCTCAGATTCAGATAAAAGGGTTGTTTTCAGATATTACTCCATAAGACCTTTTCATGATAGTAAAAACGCTATAGAGATGGACTTTAATCAGTTTGGTGGTTATAGTATAGATAAAAGAGGTCCCAGAACCTACATCACTTTATACAGAAAGATGGGCGATAACAAAGCAAAATATCCGGAGGTATCAATTACCTCATTGAGTAAAGAGCAGCAGAATATTATCAAAAAATCGCTGGATAAGATTTAATGAGATAGTCAGCCATTTTTTGTAACTTAAATATAAAAATGGCTGATCAAAATATCAGAAATATCATAGCTCTGTCTATGCTACCGGGCATAGGAATCAAGAGTGCTCATAGTGTTATTAATAACATTAACGATATCTCTCTGGTATTTACATCAAACACAAAAGCTCTTACTGAATTAGGTTTCTCCAGACTAATTGCTGAAAAGATTATATCAAAAAGAGATGATATTCTTACAGAGACAGACAGAGCTATAGAGTTCTATCAGAACAAGAATACCGATATTATACCCTATTATCATAAACTGTACCCTAAACGCTTACTTAATTGCTCTGATTTTCCGCTTGTACTTTTCTACAAAGGTTGTTCCGATTTAAATAGCACAAAGCATGTTGCAATTGTAGGCACTCGTAAAGCAAGTAAATACGGAGCTTATATCTGCTCGCAACTAATAGAACAATTTACAGAGCTAAATATAAACCCAATAATTGTTAGTGGTCTTGCATATGGTATTGATATAATAGCGCACAAAGAGGCTCTCAAAAATGGTTTACAAACTATTGGTGTATTAGGACATGGCATGGATACCATATATCCGGCAACACACCGTAACATTGCAAAGCAGATGGTTGAGAATGGAGGAATAGTAACGGAGTTTATGCCCGAAACACTTCGCGATCCTTCAAACTTTGTTAAGCGTAACAGAATTATTGCAGGTTTATCAGATTGTGTTATTGTAATTGAATCTGCAAAAAAAGGAGGGTCTCTTATAACCGCCGATTTGGCAATATCATATAATAGAGATGTATTTGCAATTCCGGGTCCAATAAACCATGCACAGTCTGTTGGTTGTAATAATCTTATTAAAACAAACAGAGCTGCTCTTATTGATTGTGCAAAAGATGTAGCCGAAAATATGAATTGGTCAACAGGTAAATTACCAATACAGAAGCAGATTGGTCTGTTTGCTGAGTTAGAAGGTGATGAAAAATTAGTTGTTGATATCTTAAAAGAGCACACCTCAATACACTTTGATCAGCTATGTTCAATATCCAAAATGACAAGTGGTAAGTTATCACTATCGCTACTTAATCTGGAGTGTAAAGGGTTAGTAAAATCATCGCCTGGTAAATATTACGGGCTTCTTTAAATCTGTTTTTAGTATGTTTGCATCAAAATTAAAAACGGGTAATGAACTGGATTGATACACATACGCACCTTTTTCTTGAACAGTTTAACAACGACAGAGAGGCTGTAATAAAGAGAGCTATAGATAACGGAGTTTATAAACTGCTACTTCCCAATATCGACTCAAAATCACTTGATGATCTTAAAGAGACGGTAAAACTTTTCCCTGAAAATTGCTATCCAATGATTGGTTTGCATCCAACCAGTGTGGACAATAATTTCACATCTGAACTAAATTTAGTTAAAAGTGAACTTGAATCGGACAAATACATAGCTGTTGGTGAGATTGGAATAGATCTGTATTGGGATAAAACGTTCATCAAAGAGCAACAACAAGCCTTTGCTACTCAAATAGATCTGGCTCTTGAACATAATCTCCCGATTGTAATACACGCTCGCGAAAGCTTTCAGGAAATATTTGAGGTTCTTGAAGGATACAGAGATTCAGGTATAACAGGTGTATTTCATAGCTTTACCGGAAGTTTAGAAGATGCAAACCGCGCCATAGATTTAGGATTTATGATTGGTTTTAATGGAATTCTTACATTCAAAAATTCAGGTTTAGACAAAATTGCCAAGCAAGTTGATATAAAACATATTCTATTAGAAACAGATTCGCCATATTTGGCCCCTACTCCGTACAGAGGAAAAAGAAATGAGAGTAGTTATGTTGTTAATGTTGGTAATAAACTTGCAGAGATAAAGGGTTTAGACATTAAAGATGTTGCACGCATAACAACAGAGAATGCAGAGAGGCTATTCAACTTATAAAATATAAAGGGTATGAAGCAGGATACATCGTTATTAATTATTTACACAGGCGGTACTATTGGCATGATGAAGAATCCGGCCACAGGTTCGCTGGCACCATTCAATTTTGAGAAGATACAGGAGGAGGTTCCTGAATTAAAGAAATTTGGATTTAAACTGGATACAATATCGTTTGACCCTTTGATAGACTCATCTAATCTTCAGCCTGAGTTCTGGGTTAAACTGGCAACCATAATAAACAATAATTACAATAGTTACGATGGTTTTGTGATACTACATGGTACCGATACAATGTCGTACTCTGCTTCGGCACTAAGTTTTATGATGCAGAACCTGACAAAACCGGTTGTGTTTACCGGGTCGCAGTTACCAATTGGTACTCTGCGTACAGATGGTAAAGAGAATCTGATATCTGCAATTGAGATTGCTGCTGCAACTGACAACAGTGGTAAACCAATGGTTCCTGAGGTAAGTGTATACTTTGAGAGTAAACTATTCAGAGGAAACAGAACAACAAAACATAATGCAGAACACTTTAATGCATTTACATCTGAGAATTATCCTCCGTTAGCAGAGTCGGGAATACACATTAAATATAAGAAGCAATATATACATACCGATGAGCTGAAAAATGAGTTCACCATTAAGACAGCAATGGATAACAGGGTTGCATTTCTTAAGATATTCCCGGGGATATCATCTGAGTATATTGATGCATTAATAAATATTCCGGATCTGAAAGCTATTATTCTGGAGACCTACGGATCAGGTAATGCTCCTACGTCAGACTGGTTTATAGCAAAAATAGAGGAGGCTGTAAACAAGGGTCTGGTAATTGCAAATGTTTCGCAATGTAATGCAGGTAGTGTAAATATGGAGCAGTATGATACTGGTATTCTGCTTAAAAAGGCAGGTGTTATATCAGGATATGATATGACAGCAGAGGCAGCTTTAACAAAACTTATGTATCTGCTGGGCGAGCATTCAGATGTTGAAAAGGTGAAAGAATTATTTGAAGTTCCGCTTCGCGGCGAGTTGACAAAATAATCGGTATAAATTTTGTTATACGCACCTATAAATTTGATTAATAGTGGCAATTTGTAAATACAAGAACAGGATTTTAATATTTTTTTTGTATTTTGTGCCCCGTTAAAGAGGCGTATTTAGCAATAAAAACAAATGTTTTAGCGTGTTATTAGTAACTAAAATCCTAAAACAGATTCGTCTTTAATTACACAGTAAAGCAGAAATTAATTGAATATAAACAAATACAGATTTAATAATTAAACTAAAAACAAACCATGAAGAAGTTATTTGCATTAATAGCGGTTATTGGGATGTTCACTCTAAGTGCATCAAACGTAGCATTTGCTCAGACTGACGACGCAAACGTTACAAACGAGGAGGTTACTCAAACTGAAAGCGCAGACTCAACTGTAGTTGAAAAAGCAGAAACTACTCCAGCAGAAGTTCCTGCAAGCGAAGACAACGCAGCAGATGAGCCAGCAGACGCAGAGAAGAGTTTCCACAAGCAAGTAAAGAAATTATTTATTGATGGTGGTCCTGAGTTTATGACTTTCGTACTTCTAGCATTGATCCTTGGTCTTGCTATTGCAATCGAAAGAATCTTATACTTGAACTTTGCAACTACTAACACAACAAAGCTTCTTAACAAAGTTGAGGCTGCTCTTAACGAGGGTGGTATTGAGGCTGCTAAAGAGGTTTGTCGTAACACAAGAGGTCCTGTAGCTTCTATCTTCTATCAGAGTCTTATGAAGTACGATGAGGGTATTGACGTAGTAGAGAAGTCTATTATTGCTTATGGTAGCGTACAGACTGGTCTTCTTGAGAAAAACCTTTCTTGGGTAAGTTTATTTATATCTCTTGCTCCTATGTTAGGTTTCATGGGTACGGTAATTGGTATGATTAAGGCGTTTGCTGATATCGAGGCTGCTGGTGATATTTCTGCATCACTTGTTGCTGCTGGTATTAAAGTAGCCCTTATTACTACTGTGTCTGGTCTTGTTGTTGCAATGATTCTTCAGGTATTCTATAACTATCTTGTATCTAAGATTGATGGTTTAGTAAATACAATGGAAGATGCATCAATCTCTATGATCGACATTCTAGTAAAATACAACCTAAAAAAATAATTTGATTTATGTTAAAGTTATCAAAAATAACCACAATTACGCTGTGGGTGTTGATGGTAATTTCTGTACTACTTTTAGTGTTGTATAGAGGTACTGAAACACTTACAGAGGAGTCTATGATTGTTTGGAGTTACTTTCTTTTAGGTGTGGCTACAGTTTTTGCAATTGGTTTCCCGTTGCTTCAGCTGTTCACAAATCCAAAGGGTCTTAAGAACATACTAATTGCTGTAGTAGGACTTGGTGCATTAGTATTAATCTCTTATGCTTTAGCAGATAACACTCCTTTTACAGGTGTGGGTAGCGATATTGCTGCAAATACTCCTGAGGTACAGAAGTTCGCAGGTAGCAGTATTATCCTAACATATTTCCTTTTGGGATTAGCTGTTGTTGCAGTTCTTTTCTCAGAGGTTTCTAAGAGTTTTAAGTAAACATAACACGCAGGGGTTGCTACTGTAACCTCTGTTGATAAAATATTAAGATATTATGCCAAGACCAGTTCCAGAAGTCAACTCCTCGTCGCAAGCAGATATTGCATTTATGCTTCTTATCTTCTTTCTTGTGACAACTACAATGGATGTTGATAGCGGTATTTCGAGAGTTTTGCCACCTCCTGCAGATGAAAGCACAAAGAACGAGGATCAAGACATTCATCAGCGTAATATCCTTGAGGTACTTGTTAACAGAAGCGATAAACTTTCTGTAGAAGGACGTAGAACAGACTTATCACAACTTAAAGATAAGGTAAAGGAGTTCTTTTTGAACCCAAATAACGATCCTGATCTTCCTGAAAGAAGAGAGGCGGAGATTCCTTATTACGGACTTACAACAGTATCTAAAGGTGTTATATCACTTATGAACGACCGTGGAACCTCATACGGAATGTACATTAAAGTACAGAATGAGATTGCACGTGCAGTTAATGAGCTGAGAAATGAGGAGGCTATAAGTAAGTTTGGAAAACCATATGAAAGCTTAGATGAAGATAAGCAAAGGGCTATTAAGAAATATCTGCCTAACGCTGTATCGGAAGCTGAGCCGGAAGAAATTAAAGCGGAATAATTATGTCAAGATTTAAGAAGAAAAAGTCAGGTGGAGTACCTGCTATATCTACCTCTTCGTTACCGGATATTATTTACATGCTTCTGTTCTTCTTTATGGTTAGTACAACTATGAAAGAGAGCACATTACTCGTAAAAGTAAAGGCTCCGGGTGCTACAGAGGTAAAGAAACTAGAGAAAAAATCTCTTGTTAGTTATATATATGTTGGTGTTCCATTAGGGGCAAAGAACCAGGCTATTTTTGGTACTGAACCACGTATCCAGCTTAACGATTCATATGCAAAGGTTGAAGATATCAGAGACTTTATTGCAGCTGAGCGTGAGTCAATGGACGAGTCTGACAGACCATTTATGACTACCTCTATTAAAGCCGACGAAACGGTAAAGATGGGTGTTGTGGTTGATATTAAGCAGGCTTTGCGTAAAGCAAGTGCTCTTAAAATTAACTACTCGTCAAGAAAAGTTACTAGCGTACTTAAATAACAAATTATGTTATAATATTTCAGAAAGGCTGACCAATATGGTCGGCCTTTTTTTATTTATACTCCACTCGTAATAAATTAACGTACAGTTGTCATTAAACATTAACTAAAGACTCTTTGTTTTATTAACTTAGCATTCGTAATAAAAAATCAACATTAAAATGAAAAGGTATTATATTGTATTAGCAGCTGTACTGATAATATTTTCAGCATTTTCAGACAGCAATAAACTACAAGCAAAAGGGAAAGCACCTAAATATATATTCTACTTTATTGGTGATGGTATGGGAATTTCGCAGGTTACTGCAACAGAGACATATCTTGCTCTAAAGAATAATTACATTGGTATATCGCCGCTAAGCTTTACAAACTTTCCGGTACGTACAACTGTAACTACATTTGCTGACAACAGAGTTATTACAGGATCGGCGGCGGCAGGAACCGCACTAGCCAGCGGGCACAAAACATCTATTAATACAATTGGGATGAATGCAGATCACTCTGAACCTCTTACTTCTGTTGCTCATAATGCAAAAGAGAATAAAAAGAGGGTTGGTATAATTACGTCGGTAAGTATTGATCATGCCACTCCGGCAGCCTTTTATGCCCACCAACCATCCAGAAGGATGTATTATGCAATAGGTCGTGATCTTGCTAAGTCTGATTTTGATTTTTTTGCCGGTGGCGATTTTGTATATCCAAATGGCAGAAGTAAAACCGATACAAGTTTATACTACTTTGCTAAACAAAATAATTTCTCAATTACCCGTAATGCAACTGAATTAAAAACAGTAAATACAAATAACGGAAAGATACTTGCTCTAAGTAACCATATACAGAATGAAGGGTCGTTATATTATGCTATTGATCGTGACTCAACACATCTTGATATTGCAGATTACACGCAAAAAGCTATTGAGGTACTTGACAACAAAAAGGGATTCTTTATTATGGTTGAGGGAGGAAAGATTGACTGGGCATGTCATTCAAATGATTTTGGAACAATGCTACATGAGATTCTTGACTTTAATGACGCAGTAAAAGAGGCTATTGAATTCTATAAAAGACATCCTAAAGAGACTCTGATAATTGTTACAGCAGATCATGAAACAGGAGGAATGTCTCTTGGAAACAGTAATCTGCACTACGAAACAAGGATAACTTTAGCAGACAATCAGAAATTATCGCTTGACGAATTTGAGATAGAGGTAAACAAACTGAAAGAGCAGGGTGCCACATTTGAGGAGTTAATAAAGAGTATTGAAACAAACTTTGGTATTAATAGTGTAAAGGAGTTGACATTAAATACCAGAGATATAAATCTGTTGAAACGTGCTTACTTTGCATTTTTTAAGGAAGATGCAACAGCAATTGCCCGCTTTAAATCAGATGTACTCTACGGAAGTAACAATCCGGTTGTAACAAGTGTTGGACAGATTTTTAGTAATAAAATAGGTATTGGCTGGGGAACAGGATCGCATACAGGGGTAAGAGTACCGTTATATGTTATTGGCAGAGGTAGTAGTGAATTTATTAATGCAAAAGATAACATTGATATACCAAAGATATTACGAAGGATAAGTAAATGGTAAAAAACAAGAGCCTCAAATATTAAATTTGAGGCTTTTTTTATTCTAATATTCGTTAACTGCCTAATAATTTCATAACTTAAACCTTTATATTTTTTGTGTGAAAATTTACTTTTTTACACTCTACTTTTGCAGTTAGGTATGAAAATTGTTAAAAGACTTCTCGCAAATAAATTACTCTGCTATCATAAAGCAGGTAACTAGAACAAATAAAAGAAAGCATTAAATTTTATAACGTATGAAAAAGCTAATCTCAACAGTAGTAATAGCAACAATATTAACAACCAATCTGCTTGCCCAAAGCACACTAAGCGACAGTTATAACAGAAGTTCGTTCTCTTGGTTTTACATAAAAAACAAATCAGGAGCACACAGCAACATGGTAAACAAGTTATTTGATAAAATATCAAAGACAAATAAGTTTTACGATAATAATTTTAAGACTCAGGGAATTAATATCTCATACCGCAATAGCATGTCGTATGGTCAAAATCAAACAATTATTCAGAATGATATTGTAGATAACGGTATATCAAGAGAGATAATATCTATGTGGTACAACAGACAAAGTGATGGTACTCTTAATCAGGATATCATACATAAACGTGGTGTCTTTAACGCTACCGATCAGGCTGTAATATCTGCTAATACAACAAAACGCGGAAGTGCAGCTCTAGAGGATTTTGGTAACAGACTTATAGATATGAGTTATATTGTAATCTTTGATTTTAATAACATCGTAAAGGTTACTCCAACAGATCAGATTGAATCAAAAGGTTGGAAAGCAAATGTTACCGCATATGTTTATAAGATAGATTTTAACGATGAGATAAAGTCTGAATTATATAATAACTGGATATATAGCGACGATACTGAGGAGACAAAAAATTTGAAACGTAATAACTACAACAATATTAAGTTTCCTGTTAAGAAGATTGGCCATTTCACCAACTCGGTTAGTGCAACACAGTCAGAAAAATATAGTTTAAGAGCTCCTAAAAATTACGACGAACTATTTGTAGAACTTCTTCAGAAAGCATATGATAATACAATATTTGATCTGGAAAATAAGATTGAAGATTTAAGGGTTAAAACCAAAATATATGGACGTAGTCCGCTTACCGCGAAGATTGGAAAAAAAGAGGGATTAAAGACAGATCAGAGATATTTTGTTTATGAGTACGTTTGGAATGAGAAGTTAAATGATAGCGAACCTGTAAGAAAAGGAGTAATAAGAGCAGGTGGTAATATATCTAATAACTATAGTGTAACCAGCGGTAAAACAGATCCATCTACATTCTATCAGATTGCAGGAGGAAGAATTGAGGAAGGAATGCTTATTGAGCAGAAGAATGATGCTGGTTTGAATTTTACATTTGCTTATGAGAATGGAGAGATTGGCGGAGCATATATTAAAGGTGCAACACTACTTGGTGGTGTAACAGGTATACCATCTTTATATCTTCATATAGCAGGTGGTCTCGATTTTCAGAAATATGATATCACAAGAAATAATCATAACGTAAATAAGACTTTTAGTTTCTATAGATTTGATGCTGGTTTAGGTAAAGGATTTCACTTCTTTAGAAATTTTGAGCTGATTATTGAGGCAGCATATGGTATGGAGTATACATCAATAGATCAGGATGATCTGGATTTAATGTTTAAAGATGAGTACACACTTGAGGATAATAGTTTACGTACATGGTTTATTAAAGGAGGTAGCTCTTTATTAATAAATGTTACTCACAATGTACAATTGGTAGGTTTTGTGAACTACTATATGACAAATGATATGAACATTAAAGATACCAAGACAGATATTAAATGGGACAAGTTCTTTAAGGATAGAAGTGGCATGAGTTTTGGTGGTGGTATAAGAGTATTGCTATAAATACAACAACATATAAACTGACATACAACACCATACAACAATTAGCTAATAAAAATAAATAAGATAAAACGATAACACATGAAAAAAACATTCCTTACAACTACAGTAATTATTCTGACTGCATTGGCTATGAGTTTGTCTGCGCAGAACAGAAAAGAGAGAAAAATACTCTACAACAGTAGCTATAACTATGAGGTTATTACTCTTGGTGTTGGAGTTGATGGAACAAAACTCATTAAGGTATGGGGATATGGAAAGAAACCTCACAAGGCTGCATATGCAGCAAAAAGAAATGCTGTTGCAGCAGCTATATTCAGAGGTTTTAATCCCGGTGGTGGTGCAGCTGCCACACCGGCAATTATAAAGAGTCCTGATGCCGATAAGGTGCATGCAGATTTCTTTAAGGAGTTTTTTAGTACAGGAGGTAAATATCTTGACTTTGTAACAGTATCAACCGATGGTGCTCCTGGCGGAAAAAATAGAATAAAAATGAAGAGGATGTATAAAGTAGCTGTATCGGTGGCTATTAGATATGATGCTCTAAGAAAATATCTTGAAGATAAAGGAATTGCAAAGAGACTTGATTCGGGTTTCTAAAAATTTAATACTATTTGATTATGAAAAAAATATTATATACTCTTTTAATTGCAACAGTATTTGTTGCCACAACAAACGGACAGGCAAAAAAGCCAACAATTATGGTTGTTCCGAGTGATAACTTCTGTATCACAAATTCATATACACAGGAGTTTGATGTGAACGGAAAGAAGGAGATGTTTCCGGATTACAAAAAGGCTCTACAGAACAACAGTGATTTAAGGTTAGTAATAACTAAGCTTGGAGCTCTGATGGCTGAGAGAGGTTTCCCTTTAAAAGATCTTGAACAAGAGCTTAAAAATCTTTCGCAAGAAGAGGCTGAACTATCTGTTATGACTTCTAAATCGGGAGCAATGGTTAATGAGAATCCTATTGATATGCTAAAGAGAACAGCAAAAGCAGATATCATAATGGATCTTGATTTTAAGATAGTAAGACAAGGACCAGAAAAGTATATCACATTTAATCTAAAAGGACTTGATGCATACACAAGTAAGCAGATAGCTGGTGTTGCAGGTGCAGGAAAGCCATCTAGTTCAGCATCTCCTGAACTGCTTCTTGAGGAGGCTGTTCTTAGTCATATGGACAATTTTAACGGGAGATTACAGTCATATTTCGACAATTTGTTTGAGCAAGGACGTGAAGTAAAACTTGTTGTAAGAGTTTTTGAAGGTACCGATGTTGATCTTGAAGAGGAGTATGATATTAATGGAGAGATGGTGGAGCTTGGTTTTGCTATTGAAGACTGGATGGCTGATAATACAAAGAGTGGTAGATTTAATACTGCTAGTGCAACTGCCAGTATAATGAAGTTTGATCAGGTAAGAATTCCGCTTTATAAAGAGGTCAGAGGACGTAAGAGAGCTATTGATACAAGAGCTTTTGCAAGAGAGTTAAGAAAATATCTTAGGTCGGCACCTTTTAATATTGAGGCAAAAATATATCAACGTGGATTGGGTGAAGCCTGGTTAATATTAGGCGAGAAGTAACATCAAACCACCAACAATAATATTTATACATGCTGTTTTGGTGTTACAAAACGCCGAAACAGTATGATAACCAAAAGTGAAAAGAGATGAAGAAATCAATAATTATATCAGTTCTGTTACTAACGTACCTTATTTCATCAGGTCAGAACAATTTAGGTAAGATGGATGATATTGAAAGGCTTGCTATAAAACCTGTTGTCCCGGCAAAACTGGATATCAGTAAAAGAGCGGCAAACGTACTCAAAATCAGGATGCAAAAAATGATATCACTAAACGGGTTATCAACAGATGCGTCATATAGCTGTTTTGTTATGGTTCCTCGGGTTGCAATTATTGATAAAAACGTTACATCAACAGCTCCTGTAATGCACGTAATAAATGCAGAAGTAAGCTTTGTTATTATTGATGCGTCAAACAGAACTATATTTAAAGAGATATCAACCTCTGTAAAAGGTATTGGTAAAACAGAGAGTGCTGCATACACAAAAATATTTAGCAGTATAAACCCACGAAACGGAAAGTTTAAGAAATTTATTAAATCGTCAAAAGAGAAGATTATAGAGTATTACAATACAAACTGTGACGATATAATTACAAAATCAAGAACATTAGCATCTATGGGTAAATATGAAGAGTCTATATTTATACTTAGTAATGTTCCTAATACCTGTAAAGTATGTTACGACAGAGCTAACGATATTGCAATTGATATATTTCAGCAGTATACAGATAAATCGTCAAGTGAGAATCTGAACAAAGCAAGAAACAGCTGGATTAAAGGAGATATAGACGATGCTGTAGAACGTCTTAAACAGATAAGTCCAGATGCTGTATGCTATCCCGAAGCTTCAAAACTAATGGATAAGATAAGAAAAAGGGTTGTAAGTGATCGTGAGAAAGAGGATAATTTTAGAATGATGGAGATTAAATCTGCAGATGATAGAATAAAACAGCAAGAGAAGGCAAAAGAAAAACTAAGAATGAAGTACCTTGAAGAACTTGAAAATGATGAGGAGTCATTTAATTGGGTATATGAATAAAACACTAAAACTAACCAACCATGCGAAAATTTACATTTATATTACTTACACTGCTGATTAGCTATCCTGCTTTGTCACAATTTAAGGTAATAGATAAAAGCGGTAAAAAACCTAAATGGGTTAATAGCGTAAAAGAAGATTTTCTAATTGCAACAGGATCAGGATCTACAATTGATCAGGCCAAAGCAATTGCTCTGAATAATGTGAGAGAACAAATTGTTAATTCTGTTGCACAGAATATAAAATCTAATACAATACATAACCTTTCTGAAACAACAGATGGTAAGGTTATGAGTGTTTTATCTTCGTTTAGTTCCGAGACAAAAACAAAAACAGGAAAGGTTGGCTTCTTAAGTGGTATATCATTAAGCAAAGCAGAGGACTACTATTGGGAAAAGATCAGAAATAAGAGAACAAAAGATGAAAAATACTACTATCATATCCTCTATCCATTCTCTCGTTTAGAGATGAACAGATTGGTTGAAGAGTATAAAGAGAAAGAGAAAGCTATAAGAGATCGTATTGATGAAATTGCAGGCATGATTAATTCTTTTGACAGTGTTGAAGAGGCTTCAGGATATCTGGCAGAATTAAACAAACTAAAAGATATTGTTGAAGATCTTGATAAAGACAAAGCCATATTAACAATTCAGAAGTATAAGAATGTATTATCATCGTTTGAAATAGCAACCCTTAATATGGGTAAAGACTATATTGAGATTGGACTTTTACTTGATGGTAGAAATATTGCCTACAGAAAAAGTCCCAAAATTAAATTCTCTTGTTCAAAAGTTATCACTAAGGCTAAAACAAAATATGGCTGGAAGATTAAATATGACTCAGAGGAGTGTTATGAAGATGATGAGAACAAATTGGCTGTAAACTATCTAATAAACAACAAATGGAATAAAACAGATTTTTATCTTGGCCAAACAACAGATGAGTCGCAATTATTCTTATCCGGAAGAGTAAAAATCAGTACAACAGAAACTAAAGATTCTCTTGTAATTTCATGTATAGTTGGCTCTAAAGGGAGAGAACCTGTTTTAATAAAAGGTCTTTCGTTAGAAGTTGAGGGTGTTCCTACATTAGATTGGAAAAATTTAAACATTACAATTGACGAAAAAGGTACTCATTTTGTTGATATAACTGTGCCTCTTGACGAAAAAGCAGAGCTATTAAAATATGCCGGAGGAGACATGGTACTAAATGGTAAACTTGTATATAGTAAACCAGGTGCTACTGCCTCTAAAATTTACAATATATATAAGTACCCTTATGAGGTAAACTGGTAAATTTAATGATATAGTAAAGAGCCGGATAGTAGGATTGCTATCCGGCTTTTTTGTATATTTAATTGAAAGCTTTTATTAAAATATATGGACAAAAAGAGCATTATTAACAGGTACTATCTTCTAAAAAAATTTCCGGGTAAAGGAGGCTGGACATATGCAGAGATTCCGGAAATACAACAAAACAAGAACAACCCTTTTGGTTGGGTAACTGTAAGCGGGTTTATAGATGAGTATCCTATAAATAAGCAGAAGTTAATGCCTATGGGTAATAACAGACTTTTTTTATCTGTTAACAAAATTGTACGAAACAAGATAGGTAAACATGCCGGCGATACAGTTAAAATTACTCTATACGAAGACAATTCACCAACAGATATTCCTGAGGAGCTAATTGATTGCTTTAAATATGAAGACAATAAATTATTAGAGAGATTCAAAAGTTATTCAGAATCTGAGAAGAGATCGATAATTGATTGGATATATTCTGCCAGAACAGAAGAGACAAAAGCTAAAAGAATTGCTGAGATATTCAGAAAGATATCTGAATCAGAATAGACAGATAATCATAAAGTAGTTTCCGGGTATAAATTTTATAACAGGAAATCCTGTTAATGCCACATTGTCATCAATACAAACACCAAACAAGCCATATTGTCACCCATAAAAACCACTCCAAAATACACATTGCATATTGTTTTTCAGTCAATTAACATAAAATCTCTATTTCAACTAAATCTTTTGGCAAGTTATTTGAAAATATCTTATCAGAATCGCGATCGAAATTGATAATATAATTACAAACAATTTTTTAGGAGGATATTAAAATGACACTTGTAAAATTAACAGACAGATTTTTCCCAACACAATCAATATTTGATACATTTTTTAACAGGGAATTAATGGATTGTAACTATAACGAAAGAAAAGAGAGTACTCCACCAGCTGTTAATATCTTAAGTAATAAAGATGATTATAGTATTGAGGTAGCTGCTCCCGGACTTAAAAAGGAAGATTTTAAGATTGATTTAACTGAAAATAATCTTACTATATCGTCAGAGAGAAAAGATAGTAAAGAGGATAAAAACAAGGGATATTCAAGACGAGAATTTCACTACTCAAAGTTCAGCAGATCGTTCACTCTACCAGAAAATGATATAAAGAGAGATGAGATATCTGCAAAATACACAGACGGTATCCTGACTGTTGTTATTCCTAAAAACATGGATGAGAAGAGAAATGAAAAAATAGATATTGCAGTAGGGTAAAAAGCAGAAGGGGATAAATGCTTAAAAAGCTATTCCCCCTTCTAATTATAAACAAAAACCACACAACTTTCTTCGTAATAACTTAGTCACATAGTGAGGAGTACGTCTGAAAAACTCAGACGATACTCCTACATTTATTTAAACATAAACCACACAACTCATAAATAACACTAGTTATCCGGGACTGCAAATCCCGGATTAACTAAACAACAAGCGCCGACTCATCTACTAACGTTTTTTTGTAATAGCACTTATTGCAGGGGTTTTAAATAGCCCCAATGCGCCATTACTAATATTAGAGGGAGGTGTGGCAGGGATTGAAGAGAAGCCCCCGCCATCTGCATTAAATTGATCGATTATTCCTTTATAAAAAATATAGGTCTCACTGTTTATAGACTCCAGATATACCATTACATACGCTCCCTCATTAATCGGCATATAATTTTTTTTATTTATATATTTTTGTCCATTATCTATCTCTATTCCATTAACGTAAGCATTCAGATACATATCATCTGCTATTGTATATGGCCATACATTCTCTGATCCCTGATATGCACTATATCCGTTTATTGTATAGTACATTAAATAGTAATTTTTTGTATAGGCAGGTTCTCTGAAATATAATCTGGGAATATCAACTCTAACCTTCTCTGAACCATATGTTCTTGTAATAAACCCAACCGAATCTGCTTGTACAGTATAAGGAATAGTTGATGTAGAGGTATACTCTTTACCATCATACTCTATTTTAAGACTATATGTTACACCCTCTTCGCCATACAGTTTACTTGTAACATACCAACCATAACTATTTTTATCCTCTCTGTATCCTATATATTCAAGTGTGTCTACTATACTTATATTGTCTGATATAGTAACTCTGGCAGACGTAACAGGAGTGGCAATATCACTATTATTAGATGAATTAACATCTCTTGTTCTCACTTTCCAGTCAACACTCTGTGTAAGTCTTACATAATATGGCGGCTGAAAATTATTCACCTCTCCCTCAACTACCAATAGTGGTTTATCAGAACCTGCTTTTATATCATACACTTTTGAGCATGAGAATGATGCAAACAATACCATTGATATTGTTATAATCTCTATTATATGTTTTAAATAACTATACATCATTCTATTTAAATTTCATACGAAACGTTACCGAAGGAATTATCCCTGATAAATAGACCATATACATCTGATTATTTATATATCCAGAAGAAGGTCTCTTATTATGAATACTATATGCATTCCTTCTGTTATAAACATTATACAGTGCAAAAATCCACTCTGTATCTACTTGTTTAAATTCTTTCCCTTTACATTTCAACGACAGATCTAAACGGTGATAATCAGGCAGTCTATAGGAATTACGATCTGTATATCTATTAACAAGTACTCCGTTGTAACTAAAACTACCCTGAGGTGCTGTAATTGCATTGCCTGTTGAATACACAAAATTACATCCTAATGATATTCTATTTGAGAAATTATAATTTGCATATAACGATATATTATGTCTCTTATCAAACCTGGATGGAAAAGCTTTTCCTGAATTTATTCCACTTATCTTATTCTCTGATTTAGCCAATGTATATGCCAGCCAACCAGATATAACACCACTATTTTTCTTTACAAGAAACTCTGCCCCATAAGACCATCCTTCACCAATTCTCAGCTCTCTTTCAATATATTTATTCAGAAACAGATTAGAGTTATCTCTATATGCAATCTGATTATTCATATCCTTATAATAAAGCTCTACAGATGTTTCCCACTTATTCTCTTTAAAACCTCTAAAATAACCGAATGAGACAAGATCGGTTATTTGAGGTTTTATGTAATCATCTACAGGATACCAAACATCAATGGGCATCCCTATACCCGAAGAGGAAAGAAGACGTAGATATTGTCTGGTTCGGGTATATGATGCCTTCAGGGATTGAGTGTTGTTTATCCTATAAATAACATTCAATCGCGGCTCAAGGCCATGATAAAATGTATTAATGCTTCCCTTTTTATTATATTTTACACTAGTTATATCTGTTTTGTATTCATCAGAATATGAATATACTATTCCTCCTGAGGTATTTATATTTGCAGAGTAACGAATTCCATACTCAAATGATAGTCCTGCTCCTGCATTAAATTTATGACTCAGATATATGAATGGCTCGTAAGCTGATTTATCGCCAAGTGAAAAAGATGATGTAACAGATGTATCCGACTCAGGTTTCAGTTCTCCTGGCAAAATAAAATTACCCGTTATTCCTAATCCAAATTTTATACTACTATTTGAATTTACAAAGAAGTCATAATCTGTTTTAATATTAAATTCCCTTAACGACGAACTCCATTTATAATCTCTAACTCCGTCAATAACAGAATACGAATATCCATATTTACTAAATGACGCTGTTGTATTAGAAAACAACCTATCGTTATATATATGATTCCATCTTAATGTTGAAGCATAATTCCCCCAATTTATTCTGTTCTTATCAGTTGATAACTGATAGTAGAAATTATCTTTACCTGCATATGCAGAAACATAGAATCTGTTATTATCATTAAACTTATAGTTCAGTTTTAGATTAACATCGTAAAAGTTAATCTCGTTTCCTTTTTTATATTTAGATATTTCACTTGATCGTATTCCCAGATCATCTAATATTGTTACAGCATTATCGGCAGAGAATCCGGCATAAGAATATCGTCCCGATATCATAAACGAAGCTACATCTCTCTTTACTGGTCCCTGAAAAGAGATTTTAGATGCAAGAGTTCCTAATGAAGCATGCCCTTCATATCTCTTCATATTACCATCATTCATGCGTATATCAACTACAGAAGATGTTCTACTCCCATATTGCGCAGGAATCCCCCCTTTATATACCTTTATATCCTTTATTGCATCAGAATTAAACATAGAGAAGAATCCTAATACATGAGATGGATTATATATTGGAGCATCATCTAATAATATAAGGTTTTCATCTATAGCTCCTCCTCTTACATTAAAATCGTTACGAATATCTCCTCTACCCTGAATACCTGGTAACATTTTAAGACTCTCTAAAACATCAATCTCTCCGTGCAATGTAGGCATTAGCTTTATCTCCTCTACCGGTAAAGTCATCATACTCAACGGAATGCCTTTAACATCCGGACTCTTTGTCAACTCTTTTGGTTCACTCTTTTTATGTGCTACAAGTGCCAGATCAATATCTTTTCTAATATCGGTATTAAGGTTTATAGTATCCTTTCTGCTATAACATCCAGAGTATGATGATACAATTACGTATTTACCAGCAGGTAACGAAAGTGAATAGAAGCCATAATTATTTGATGTGGTTCCAATATCGCTGTTAGCAACATACACTGATGCTCCTATCAACGATTCAGAACTACTTGCTTCCTGAATCATACCACTTATAGTAAACTTCTTCTTCACTTTCTTCCTTCGCCCTTTTATTATTATTACATTTCGTTTAATTGAAAAAAGAACATTCTGATCTTTTAACAATTCTGTTATAATCTTTTTTATTGTTAGCCTATCGCCAACAATTGTAACCTTTGCTTTTGGGTTAATTATCTCTGTGCGGTATGAAAAGGAGTAACCTGTAACTTTTTTTACCTCTATAAAGGCCTCCTTTATTGTTTTATCTACAATATTTATACTAAACCTCTCTCTTACTGGCGGGTCGGCCAATAAGAGTTGAAAAGGTATTAGAAATATGAAAAAAACAATAGTAAAACTTCTACTCATTAACTACTCCTTCAATAATATACGTCCCCTCATCATCAACTATGTAATCAAATCCAACTGTATCTGATAACATCTCAATAATATCTTCAGCAGTAAGTGAACTGAACGATGTTGTCACTCTAACGCTTAAAAGCTTTTCCTCTTCTACTAATATTTCAACATGATATACTTTTTCAATCTCTCTTAGTATATCGTCGAGTTCAGTTTCGTCAAACTCAAACTCTTTTGTCTTCCATGCTATTACATTATAATTATCTATCTTAGTTTTAGCAGGAGGAGCAGTTTCTACTATCTCAGTATTCTCCTCAATGTCAACTATACCTTTATCATCAGCAATCAATTCAACCGATGCCTCTGTAATTCTGTTTTCAAATTTTACTTTACCTGTAATAACTACAAGTTCTGATTTATGTTCTGACACTCTTGTATTGAGATTAAAAGAGGTTCCCAATACTCTTGTTATTGTATTATCTGAGTAGATAACAAATGGTCTTTTTTTGTTCTTTGTTACTTCAAAATAACCCTCTCCATTAAATGTCACAGCACGTTCGTTACCGGCAAATGTAACTGGATATTTAAGTTCAGAATCGCTATTAACCCAAACGATAGTACTATCAGGTAATATCACCTCTTTGGGAAATTCCCCTGCAAGAACTTTTACAATGATATAACTGGTTTGCACATTGCTATCTGATACCACAAACCACAATGCAATAATCATAATTACCGATGCCGCAACCGACATCAATCTTACAAAGAGTCTCCTGTCAATACTTTTTTTACCGCTAACTCGTTTGCTAACGCTCTTCCATGCACTTTCACTGTCATAATCCTCCCCTGCCAGACATTTAAGTATCCATACTTTTCTGAACTCTTTAAATATCTTCCTGTTATCGTCACTTTTACTAACCCATAAAACAAGGCTCTCCCTCTCTTCTTTAGAGAGATCACCACCCATATACCTTATAATAAGATCTTCTGGTATATCAGATCGATTTTTCATGGCTTGTATGTATTCATTATGTATCAAAACAACAAATAATTAAATTTTAGTGAGCTTAATACATAACAAGTTATATGACTGTGCACTATATTAAGCAATCTTTTCAACACGTTTAGAGTAGTCAAGAGAAGCTTGTGTGGCATTAGAATCTGATAAGAAAATTGCCTTTACCATCTGTATTCTCTTCTTTATCGCAAAACGCCTTCTCAACCTCAGAAAAAGCTTTCTGTTATCATCCGAAGCTTTTACCCAGTCAATCAAGGTACTGCACTCATCATATGAGAGACGACTACAAAAATACCTTTCAACTAATTCTGTTGGATTATCTATTACCATATCTCCTCTATAATCAAAATAGTTAAAAAATAAGGTATCTGTATAAACAGATACTTTTACAACAATACTTTATTATTCCGGAAGCTAAAACTTGTCTTTTCACATATAAGACACACCACTTATGCAAAACCCCCAAAGCATTTTTTATTTTTTTCGGAAATAATTTATTTCAATAATTAAACAACAGATAATCAACGCTGTAAAAATAGTATTTTTTTTAATGATAATGACATTTAGATAAGATAATACTAAGTATGTTCATTTAGCAGGGAGAGTATATCAGAACATAACAGCCATAAGAAATAGTATTGGCGACAGATTCTCTTTAAGTTTCTTTAGAGCTATTCCCATCTGATTCTCCACTGTCTTTTTTGATATTGATAACTCTTCTGATATTTCAGAATATGTAAGACCGTTCTCTTTACCTAACAAAAATATTTCACGGCATTTATCAGGTAAGTCATCAATTGCACCTCTCACCTTCTCCTTTAACTCGTCAATTTTTTCATTCTCAAACTCACTTACATCTGCCCATATCTCATCTTCAATATTATCTAAGATATCATCAGTATATTGATTAGGTTTATTATCGCGTTTATAGTTTAGAGCTCTATTACGAACAGATGTGAATATATAAGATCGCAGCGACGATTTTATATTCAAAGACATACGCTTTTCCCAAAGACCTACAAAGAAATCCTGAACCAACTCCTCTGCTGTTACTGAACATCCTACATACAATGTAACAAACCTTACCAAAGGATCATATAGCTCCGTAAACAACTTCTTAAAAGACGATTTATCTCCTCTTTTTATTTCATCTAAACTATAATTCTTCACATCACAAATATACCTATTCCTAATTGATTTAAAAGAGTAGTGTAACTTTTGATGAATTTGATATAGTGTTACCGTGTTTTACATACTACATAACATTTAATTAGTGTTTATTGCCAAAATCATCTACAATAGTTATATATTTGAAACTGCAACATTGCGTTAAACGACAAGAATTATAATAGAAATTAATAAGTTATTCTAGTATGAATACCAGAATAACATTAAAACTCAGAGACTATGAAAAAAACATTAGCTTTTGTAGTTATTGCCATTGCTGTGCATTTGTGTACAACAAAACTGTATGCTCAGGATGAAAATAGAAAATATGATATCAAAAATTCGCTACAGATATCTGTCATGCCGCTTAGTTCTTATGATTCAAATCCGAGATACAGAGTTGGTTTAGAGTATATAATTAAAAGTAAGCGATCTATTTCTGTTGATATCGGATATGGTAGCTCAGATATAAATAGAGAAAGCATTGATGACAATTCTGTAGGAAACAACTATTCTCTCTTAGAGATCAGACCAGAGTTTAAGAAGTATTTGAATATTAATAATTATATTGGTTTTTACTTCGGTCCTGAGTTGTTCTATATAAACATGAAGAACAGACTAAAAGATGACAGGTTTTTTGATTACGATGAGGACAAAACATTCTCATTTGATTTTGCCAACGTAGAGATGAAAAAGTATGGTTTTCATATTAAAGGTGGTTTCAAGGCTACTATTGCCAATATAATTACTTTTGATATTTACGGAGGAATAGGATACCGAATAAGAAATACGGAATACTCAAATATTGTTAACCAGTATGAATCTGACTATTCGGGTATATTCTCAAGCCTAAATAATGGTTATAAAAATCAAGGCGTTTCAGGCAATCTATCACTTGCATTAGGAGCAAGAATTGGAATTGTATTATGGAGTAGTAAATAATATAAGAGAAAAGAGACCTTGCAAGGTCTCTTTCACTATTTCACATTTCTTTTAATCAGCATTCGTCCGTTGGTCTCTTCCCAAAATCTGAAATAGTAATATAGTTTATGGTTCAATTCAAACCCATAATCTGTATTAAGGTTATAGTCTATATCACTATCAATATTTCGGGTTCCTTTTCTATAAAGCCTGTTCCACTCTATGGCATAACGATTATTCCAATTTTTATAATAGGCTTCGCTTTTATGTTTAGATTTTACATTGCGCAGGCTATACCACGATTCAAAACCAGGATCAATTACAATCAATTCATACTCCGTTTTCTGCTCTATTTTTATCTCTTTATCCTGCTTTTTAGCATCTGTATTCTGCCCCAAGACATACGTACTGCCACAAATAAAAATAGCCGCAGTTATCAGTGTTATTCTCACAAAACATCTCATATCTATCAGGTTTTAATTAAACACAATTCTTATCAACCTAAAAGATACTCATTTATATGTTTATTTTCAAAGAATTAAAAAAAGGAGACTAAGTCTCCTCTATATTTTTACAAGAACCCAAGTTCAAGTTTTGCCTCTTCTGTCATCATATCTTTGTCCCATGGCGGATCAAAAACAAGATTAATTACAACATCCTTAACACCAGAAACCATCTTTACATGATCATGCACATCCTGCAAAAGTTGATCTGCCATCGGGCAATTCGGTGCAGTAAGAGTCATATCTACAGTAACAATAGCATCATCAGCTATATCAACCTTATAAATCAACCCTAAATCGTATACATTTACAGGTATCTCGGGGTCGTTTACCATTTTAAGAACACGTACTATATCGCGTTCCATCTCCATAATATCTATTGCCATAACATATAGTTTTAACCATTCAACTTAGCCTTATATGCAAGAGCATACAGCCTCATCTGTTTAACCATTGCAACAAGTCCGTTTGCTCTGGTTGGCGACAAATTCTCCTTTAATCCAATTTTATCAATAAAATAGAGGTCAGCTTCAACAATCTCAGAAGGCTCTCTGTTAGACAAAACTCTGATCAGTAATGCTATTATACCTTTTGTAATTATTGCATCGCTATCTGCTCCATATTTAATCTTTCCGTCAACAAGATCAGCATTGACCCACACTTTTGACTGACATCCTTGAATTATATACTCTTCAGTTTTATATTTTGGATCAATCTGCTCTAAATCTTTTCCTAAATCAATAAGATAATTGTATCTGTCCATCCAATCGTCATAGATAGCAAACTCTTCAATTATCTCGTCTTGCAGTTCATTAAGTGTCATATTATATATTTTTTAGCCAAAAAGTTCTTTAACCTTAAGCAATCCATCATATAGTGCATCTACCTCTTCCTTTGTATTATAAAAAGCAAACGATGCACGCACAGTACCATCAATACCAAATCGTTTTGTTAATGGCTGCGTACAGTGATGACCTGTTCTTACAGCAATTCCAAGTTTATCAAGAATCATTCCGGTATCAAGATGATGAATACCATCTAACAAAAATGATATAGTACTTACTTTGTTTTCTGATGTACCATATATTTTAAGTCCGTCAATTGATGACAACTTTTTTGTTGCATATTCCAACAACTCTTTCTCCTGCTCTGCAATATCCTCAATGCCTACTGAAACAATGTAATCAATAGCAGCTCCAAGCCCAACAGCACCAATATAATTTGCAGTACCTGCCTCAAACTTAAACGGTAGCTCAGCATATGTTGTTTTCTCAAAGGTAACAGTATCTATCATATCGCCACCACCCTGATACGGAGGTATCTTATTTAATATCTCCTCTTTACCATAAAGAACCCCAATACCTGTAGGAGCAAATATCTTATGCCCGGAGAATACATAAAAATCACAATCAATATCCTTTACATTTAGCTGACCATGCTGAATACCTTGTGCTCCATCAATAACAACATAGGCATCTTTACTGTGAGCCATCTCTGTTATTTTTGCTATAGGGTTTATTGTTCCTAATGTATTTGAGACATGTGTTACCGAAACAATTTTTGTTTTATCAGACAATAGCTTACCATATGCATCAATATCCAGTTCTCCATTATCAAGTACAGGAATAACTTTTAGTTTTGCACCTTTACGTTCACACAACATCTGCCAAGGAACAATATTTGAGTGATGCTCCATCTCTGATAGTATAATCTCATCGCCAGGTTCAATCCAATATTCTCCTAGCGAGAAAGCAATTGTATTAACAGAAGCTGTTGTTCCTGCTGTAAACACAATCTCTTTATCAGATGATGCTTTTATAAAATCTTTAATCTTTTTTCTGGCCTCTTCAAATTTATCTGTTGAACAGTTACTTAAATAATGTACCCCTCTATGTATATTACTATTAAGAGCATTATACATCTCCAGCTCAGCATCAATTACCTGTTGAGGTTTCTGAGTTGTTGCACCATTATCAAGATAAACAAGAGGCTTCTTGTATATATCCTGCGATAACAGCGGAAAATCTTTTCGTATTTTATTAAGATCCAGGCTCACTTTACTTCAGTTATATTATTAAAAAGCAAAAAGAGAGCAATACATATTACTCCCTTTAATATATTTATGCTTTACAATTCATCATACAGTTATTGCATCTAGATAACTCTCCTCTAAGTCTCTTCTCTACCAAATCATGTACACGTTCATAAAGAGGAACTATACTAATCTTTGAGATTATCTCCTGTGCAAAAGCAAACATAAGAAGCATTCTCGCCTCTTTATCGCCAATACCTCTGGCTTTCATATAGAACAAAGCATCCTCATCAAGTTGACCAGATGTTGATCCGTGACTACACTTTACATCATCTGCATAAATCTCAAGCTGAGGTTTACTTCTCATTCGGGCATCATCTGTTAACAGAATATTATTATTGTTCTGATATGCCTCTGTTTTCTGAGCATCTTTTGCTACATAAATACGTCCGGTAAACGCTCCGGTAGCCTCATCATCCATAATACCTTTATACAACTGGTTACTTACACAGTTTGGTTTAGCATGATTTATATATGTAAAGTTATCAACATGCTGATTTCTGTCGGCAAGATACAACCCGTATGTATAGTTCTCACAATCCTCATCAATCATATCAACAAAAACATTATTACGAACAACCCCGCCATGAAGAGTAAGAGTATTAAGAACTACCTTACTATCCTTACGCTGCTTAACAAATGTATTTGTGAACTGCTTAGATTCATTATGCTCATTCTGCATTCTGATAACCTCAACATTCGATTTCTCAGCAGCAATAATCTCTGTAACAGAGTTAGTAATAAAATTTGCAGGTGACAACGAATGATCGCAAATAACAACCTTACCTTCGGCACCCTGCTCAAATACAAAAAGATTACGGTGCTGTGCCATAATATCAGAAGCATCCATCATTAAATGAACTATCTGAAGTGGCTTATCAATTACAGCTCCTTTTGGTGCATACAAGAATATACCATCCTGCAAGAATGCACTATTAAGCGATACCAATGACTCTTTACTATCTTTACAAAGTTCATTAAGGTATTTACTAACAATATCCGGATACTCGTTAATTGCAGCAGCAAGACTACCTACAATTACACCATTATCAAACGTTTTTAACATCTCACCATTCGGCGAATAGTAGAATCCGTTTAGAACTGTAATTGCGTTGGCATCCAGATCAGGTACATCGCACTTGAATATCTCTTCAAGTTTAACCTCTGTCTCTCTGGGCTCTGTAACCTTATGTATGTTTTTATTAAATACCGATTCTATATCGGTATATTTATAATCTTCGTTCTTTCTGTTAGGAAAACCTTTAGAGGTAAAAGCCTCTATTGATTTTTTTCTAATCTCCTGAACAAAATCCGGAGAGTCTATTCCCTCAATCTTAGATGAATAGAGATCTTTAAACTCTTTAATATGTTCTAAGTTACTCATAATATCACCTTTAAATTTAGAACTCTCTCTTTATCCAATCATATCCTTTTTCTTCAAGCTCCAGAGCCAACTCTTTACCTGCAGTTTTAACAATTTTTCCTTTGTAAAGTACATGTACAAAATCAGGAACAATATAATCAAGCAGACGCTGATAGTGAGTAATAACAACCGTAGCATTCTCTGATGTTTTAAGTTTATTAACACCATTTGCCACAATTCTTAGTGCATCAATATCAAGACCTGAATCTGTCTCATCCAATACCGCAAGCTTTGGCTCAAGCATTGCCATCTGAAAAATCTCATTCTTCTTCTTCTCTCCTCCAGAGAATCCCTCATTTACCGATCTGTTGGTAAGTTTTGAATCTATCTCAACAAGCTCTTTCTTCTCTCTCATTAGCTTAAGAAAGTCTGAAGCAGAAAGCGGATCCTGGTTCTTATATTTTCTATGCTCGTTTACAGCTGTCTTCATAAAGTTTACCATACTCACTCCCGGAATCTCAATAGGATATTGAAACCCAAGAAAAACACCTGCACATGCACGCTCTTCTGGTGAAAGTTCAAGAAGATCGACGCCATCAAATGTTATCTTTCCGTGTGTAACCTCATAAATATCTCTACCGGCAATAACTGATGACAATGTACTCTTACCAGAACCATTTGGCCCCATAATAGCATGTACCTCACCCGGATTAATCTCTAAATTTATACCTCTAAGAATCTCTTTCCCATCTATAGATGCATGTAAATCTTCGATCTTTAACATTGTATTTTATTTTATTGGCTAAAGCCTACTTGTTAAACTAAATTTATTTCCCTCTGTTATCCTACACTACCTTCAAGGCTTATCTGAAGAAGCTTCTGTGCCTCAACAGCAAACTCCATTGGCAGTTTATTCAGTACCTCTTTGGCATACCCATTTACTATAAGCCCTATGGCATCCTCTGTATTTATACCTCTCTGGTTACAATAGAATACCTGATCTTCGCTAATCTTTGATGTTGTTGCCTCATGCTCAACAATTGCAGATCTGTTATCAACCTCAAGATATGGGAATGTATGTGCACCACACTTATCGCCTAACAGAAGTGAATCACACTGCGAGAAGTTACGTGCATTCTCTGCTCCTTTAAGAACCTTAACAAGTCCTCTGTATGAATTTTGGCTAACACCTGCTGAGATACCTTTTGAAATAATTGTACTCTTTGTGTTTTTACCTATATGAATCATCTTTGTTCCTGTGTCGGCCTGCTGATGATTATTAGTAAGTGCTACAGAATAGAACTCTCCTATTGAGTTATTACCTTTTAATATACAACTCGGGTATTTCCAGGTAATTGCAGATCCCGTTTCAACCTGAGTCCACGATATTTTTGAATTATCGCCTCTACAGATGCCCCTTTTCGTTACAAAATTGTAGATTCCACCAACACCATTCTTATCGCCCGGATACCAGTTCTGTACTGTTGAGTACTTCACCTCAGCATCCTTCTCTGCAATAATCTCTACTATAGCAGCGTGCAACTGATTTTCATCACGCTGTGGTGCTGTACAACCTTCCAGATAACTAACGTACGACTCCTCGTCGGCTACAATAAGTGTACGCTCAAACTGACCTGTATTAGCTGCATTAATTCTAAAATATGTTGATAGCTCCATTGGGCATCTTACTCCCTTTGGTATATAACAGAATGATCCGTCGCTAAACACAGCAGAGTTTAAAGCTCCAAAATAGTTATCTGTATAAGGTACAACACTACCAAGATGTTTCTTTACCAAATCAGGATGGTCGGCAACTGCTTCAGAAAATGAGCAGAATATAATTCCTAATTCAGCAAGAGTATCTTTAAATGTTGTCTTAACAGATACACTATCAATAACTGCATCTACGGCAACTCCTGAAAGCTGTTTCTGCTCATCAAGAGGTATTCCAAGTTTCTCAAACGTTGCCCTTAATTCTGGGTCAACCTCATCCATACTCTTCAGCTCCTTTTTCTTTTTAGGAGCAGCATAATATATTACATCCTGAAGATCAATCTCCGGAATGTTCAAGTGTGCCCAATCCGGCATCTCTAACGTCAGAAAATGACGAAAAGCCTTTAACCTGAACTCAAGCAACCATTCTGGCTCATTCTTTTTTGCAGAAATAAGCCTCACCGTCTCCTCTGAAAGTCCCTTTGGTATATATTCATTCTCAATGTCGGTTACAAAACCATATTTATAGTCGGTCTCGGTAACCTCATTCAAAATCTTCTCCTGTTCGTTCTCTTTATTTGACATAATTAAACCTCATTTTTTGTCCCCCGCTCTTACCTGAGCTAACAAAACTAAAATAGAATTGTTCTAAATAGCCGCAAAGATAAACAGTTTTTAATAAATTTGCTCCGAATAGGCAAAAAGTTTTGCTTTTATTTAGACTAACTCAAGTAATACACACATTTAATAATAAAGAAGTTAATATGTCGGATAACAAAAACAAGAGAACACCTATTTCTGAGCTTGGAGAATTTGGACTAATTGATAGGATTACCGGTAATTTTAGTACCAAAAACAACGAGACTATACTAGGTGTTGGCGATGATGCAGCAATAATTGGCTCTGACTCAAAAATGGTAGTAACAACAGATATTCTTACAGAGGGAATACACTTTGACCTTGTATATACTCCGTTAAAACATCTGGGTTATAAATCAGTAATTGTAAATCTTTCTGATGTTTATGCAATGAATGCTACACCAAAACAGATAACTGTATCAATTGCTATATCATCAAGGTTTGCTATTGAGGATGTAGAGGAGCTATACTCCGGCATTAAAATGGCATGTGACCTGTACAATGTAGATCTTATTGGAGGCGATACAACATCATCATTAACCGGACTCACAATATCTGTAACTGCAATTGGTACTGCTAACGAGGATAAGATTGTAAAACGCTCAGGGGCTCAAAAAAACAACCTTATATGTGTTACTGGCGATTTAGGTGGAGCTTATATGGGGCTGCAGCTTCTGGAGAGAGAGAAATCTCTGCATGATCAACAATATAATCAGCAACCTGAGCTTGAAGGTTATGAATATATACTTGAGCGCCAATTAAAGCCTGAAGCCAGAAAGGATATAATTGAAGAGCTTGCAAAAGCAGAGATTACTCCAACATCAATGATAGATATATCTGATGGATTATCGTCTGAGCTTATGCATATATGTAAAAATTCAGGAACAGGTTGCCACATTTATATGGAAAAGATTCCTGTTAATGACCAAACATCTGATATGGCAAAAGAGTTTAATATAGACCCTACTGTGGCTGCACTAAACGGTGGCGAAGATTACGAACTTCTTTTTACTGTAGATATAAAAGATTACGATAAGGTTGTTAATATTCCTGGTGTAACTGTTATTGGTCATGTGTGTGAGAATAAAGACGAGAAGGTTTTAGTTACTCCTGATGATACAACAATAGAGCTAAAAGCACAGGGTTGGAATCACGGTAATTAAACAACCAATAATAACTACTAAAAAGGATTGTAGATTATACTACAGTCCTTTTTTTGAATATATAAGAAGCATCTATAAACGCATCTGCTAACAGATCAGAAATAGTTTAATAATAGAATTAAACAGAAAGAGCCGACCAAATGGTCGACTCTCATAATATTATAACGTTTGTTTTCTGTATAATGCTTAAAGATTACTTGCACTTTAATACCTGCTCGCGCTGATATTTTGCGTTTGCAGCTACAGATCCTACTTCAGCAAGTTTGTATGTTTCACAAGCCTTAGCAACATCACCTTTTAGTCTGTAAATCTCTGCAAGAGTAAAGTTGTGCTTAGCAACCTTCTCTACTCCACCCTTCTCTAGTTCAACAGCTTTAATAGCAGCCTCAATACCTTTGTCAAACTCCTTAAGCTCTTTATATGATATTGCTATTAAACCATAAACCTGAGCCGATGGCTTTGAATATTCAAGTGACTTATTGTAGTTCTCAACAGCATCAGCAAATTTCTTTGCTTTTCTTGCCTTCTCACCAGCCTTAAGATAATGAGTTCCAATAATCTTCTTTGCTTTAGCAGCTGTTTTACCTTTTTTATCCTTCTCAATAGTCATGTTAAACGAAGCAAGCATACCTTCAACATCACCCTTTTTTCTTTGTGCTAATCCTTTATAAAAATAAGCTTTAGCATACTCAGGCTTAATCTCTATTGCTTTATCGTAATTTGCAATAGCATTATCAAAATCTTTCTTCTTTGAGTATGAGTTAGCTATCTGAAGATATATCGTAGGAACTTTAGATAAAGATTTCTTCTTTATGTTATCATCTCCATACTTCTCCGCAACCTTAGCTGTCTCTTGAAATTTAGCAATTGCCTCAACAAATTTCTTTGCTTTGTAAGCACCCATTGCCTGCTTGTAATGTAATCCCGGTATCTGCGCTACCGCTCTATCTCTCGTATCCGACGCCTCTTCTCCTATTGCATCACACATTTTAACACACTCTTTAAATGCTTTTAGAGCACCGGCAATATCAGTACCTAATAACTGAGCTCCTTCATTGTATTTTAGGTTAGCATCTTTAACAGTTTGTGCACTTAGTCCTAGTGTTAATGTAATTGTAATTAACAATAGTAAAATTCTCTTTGTTACATTCATAATTTATAGCAGTTTTAGTTTGTATTCTGTGCGTAAATATATAAACTTATGCAGACTATCAAAAAAAACATGTTATAAAGCTCAATCTCATATTGTTATAATTCTCTGCTTAGCAAACTTTTGTAACAGTCAAAAAAATTAAAAAAAACAATCAACTCCTCTCCTTCTATTTACGTTTTTCGGCAAAAAATTCTTTTACAACAGCTGAACACTCACTCTCCAACACACCCCCTTTTACAGTACATTTAGGGTGTATAACATCTTCCTTCAATCTGCCAAATCCTCGCTTAGTATCCGGTGCTCCATAAACTATTCCGGATATCTGCGACCAATACAGAGCCCCACCGCACATTAAGCATGGCTCCAAGGTAACATACAGAGTGCATCCGGTAAGATATTTACCTCCTAAACTCTCAGCTGCCGATGTTATAACCTGTATCTCGGCATGTGCCGTAACATCATTAAGCTGTTCTGTTAGATTATGCCCTCTGGCAATCACCATATTATTGCACACAATAACCGCGCCAACAGGTACTTCGCCCAACTCAGCAGCTTTACGAGCCTCCTTAAGAGCCTCATTCATAAAATATTCATCAGAAAAAACCGGATATCCCATATCTATACTTATAACATATTACTTTATAACAAAACTAATAATTACATTTTTTTATTAATAAAAAACAGTTTCTTAATCTTAGTACTTTACTTCTGTAATCTTATTATTACTTTTGTGGGTTAAATGATAAACCGAAGATAATAAATTAAAATATAGATATGTATAGAACTCACAATTGTGGAGAGCTGCGTATTAGTAACATCGATAATGAGGTTACATTAAGCGGTTGGGTACAGCGCGTAAGAAAACTTGGAGGTATGACATTTGTTGACCTTAGAGACAGATATGGTATTTCGCAGCTGGTATTTGACGAGAACAGCTCAGAGGAATTAAAAAACAAGGTTGACGAGCTTGGCCGTGAATATGTTATTAAGGTATCAGGTAAGGTTATTGAAAGAGCAAGTAAAAACAAAAAGATACCTACTGGTGAGGTTGAGATTGTTGTTGATACACTTGATATACTAAGCAAATCAGATACTCCTCCTTTTACAATTGAGGACAATACAGATGGTGGCGACGAGATACGTATGAAATACAGATATCTTGATATAAGAAGAAATCCTGTACGTTCTGGTCTTGAACTACGTCACCGTGTAGCACAAGAGGTTCGCAGATATCTTGATTCTCAAAACTTCCTTGAGATAGAGACTCCATATCTTATTAAATCTACTCCAGAAGGAGCACGTGACTTTATTGTGCCATCGCGTATGAATCCAAATCAGTTCTATGCACTGCCACAGTCGCCTCAAACATTTAAGCAGCTGCTTATGATTGCAGGGTGCGACAGATATTTCCAGATTGTTAAGTGTTTCAGAGATGAGGATCTTAGAGCAGATCGTCAGCCTGAGTTTACACAGATAGACTGTGAGATGTCGTTTGTTGAGCAGGATGATGTTCTGAATACATTTGAAGGAATGACAAGACATCTGTTTAAAACAGTTAAAGATGTAGAGCTTGCTGATTTCCCAAAAATGACATATGCCGATGCAATGAAATACTACGGATCTGACAAACCAGATATCAGGTTCGGAATGCGTTTTGTTGAGCTTAAAGAGATTGTAGGAGGAAAAGATTTTGTTGTATTTGATTCAGCTGAGTATGTTGGTGCAATATGTGCCGAAGGATGTGCTGAGTATACAAGAAAGAAACTTGATGCTCTTACAAAGTTTGTTCAGAAGCCACAAATTGGTGCTAAAGGATTAGTATACGTTAAATATAATGCCGACGGAACATTTAAATCGTCTGTAGATAAGTTCTACGCACAAGAAGATCTTGCTAAGTGGGCAGAAGCTACAAATGCTAAACCTGGCGACCTTATATTGGTTCTTGCAGGTGATAAAGCTAAAACACAAAGTGCTCTTTGCGAATTACGTCTGCACATGGGTAATGAACTTGGACTTAGAGATCCAGAGGTATTTGCTCCGATGTGGGTTGTTGATTTCCCTCTGCTTGAGTGGGACGAAGATAGTAACAGATATCATGCAATGCACCATCCGTTTACATCGCCAAGAGAAGAGGATATTGAGCTATTCAATACCAATCCGGGCGAGATAAGAGCAAAAGCTTATGACCTTGTAATAAACGGTGTAGAGATAGGTGGTGGATCTATCAGAATTCACAATACAGAGCTACAGAAGCAGATGTTTAAACATCTTGGTTTCTCTGATGAAGAGGCTGAAGAGCAGTTCGGATTCCTTATGGATGCATTTAAATATGGTGCACCACCACACGGCGGGGTAGCATTCGGATTTGATCGTCTTGTATCTATGTTTGGCGGATCAGAATCTATCAGAGATTTTATTGCATTCCCTAAAAATAATTCAGGAAGAGATGTTATGATTGAGGCACCATCTATGGTTGCTGACGATCAGTTAAAAGAGCTTAATCTAAATATTATAAAAGTGGAACAAGAGGATTAAACCTTTAATGTTTTATTTTATCAATAAAAAAGAATTACGAACAGTCTATATAAAATTTATAGGCTGTTCTGCTTATAAATAGATTAATAAGAACCATTAAATACACATATGGCATAACACAATATGTCGTAAAACTAAAAATAGACAAATGAGAAAAATTGTTACTTTATTTATTGTGGGTAGTTTGTTGCTTTCTGCTACAAACATAAAGGCTACTCAAAAAGAGAGAAAGGACATAGCTCCTGAATACAAATGGAATTTTAAGGATATCTATGCCGATTGGAGTGCATGGGAAGCTGACTTTAAAAAACTTCAGGAGAAGATGAGTGAGGTTGCTGCACTTAAAGGTACTCTTACAAAGAGTGCAGAATCGCTTAAAAAAGGACTTCTTCTACAAGACGAGCTAAGTACAATAGCATATAAGGTGTATCTATACCCTATGTTGCAGAAAGATGTTGACGGAAGAGATATGTCGGTACTTGGTAAACTACAGCAGGTACAGATGGCTTTTGCTAAATTTGGTATTGCTACATCATGGATTACTCCTGAGTTATTAACACTACCAGAGGCAACAATGATGAAGTGGATTGATGCTACTCCTGAGCTTAAGCCATACAAGTTTGGTATGCAGGATATGTACCGTAACCAGAAAAGAGTTTACTCTGCCGACAAAGAGCAGTTACTTTCTTATTTCGGAACAATGTCTGGTACTCCATCATCTATCTACAGCAGCCTTACTGTTACTGATGCAGAGTTCCCAAAAATGACTCTTAAAGACGGAAAAGAGGTTACTCTAACAAACGGTACATATTCAAGTATTCTTTCAACTGATAAAGTGAGAGAGAACAGAAAGAATGCAGCAGATGCATTCTACCCTGTATATGCAAAAAAGCAGAATACTATTGCATCTATCTACAAAGGTATTCTTGATGCTGATTGGGCAAGCGCACAATCAAGAGGATATAAATCTTGTTTAGAGGCAAGCCTTGATGGTAACAACATTCCTGTTGGAGTATATGAGAACCTTGTAAACACTGTAAAAGCAAATACAAAGCCACTACAGCGTTACCACAAACTAAGAGCAAAACTTCTTAAGCTTGAAGGTGATTACCACGGATACGATAGCAGAATTCCTTTAATTGATTCAGATAAGAAATATCCTTACGATGAGGCTAAACTTATGGCTATTGATGCTGTAAAACCTCTTGGTAAAGATTATGTTGCTAAAATGAAGAGAGCCATTGCAAACGGATGGTTAGACGTATATGAAACTCCTGGTAAGCGTTCAGGTGCATACTCAATTAACGTTTATGGTGTTCACCCATATATGCTATTAAACTACAATGGTACATTAGATTATACGTTCACATTAATCCACGAGCTTGGTCATACACTTCACTCAATGCTATCAAGCGAAAATCAGCCATTTGCAACACACGGATACACTATTTTTGTTGCTGAGGTTGCATCTACTTTTAATGAGCGTCTGTTACTTGACTATATGCTTGATAATACAAAAGATACTAAAGAGCGTATTGCACTTCTACAGCAAGCTATTGAGGGTATTATCGGAACATTCTATATTCAGACAATGTTTGCTGATTTTGAGCTTCAGGCACACAGACTTGCTGAGCAAGGACGTCCGGTTACTGCTGCCAGTCTGACTAAAATTGCTGACGATCTTAACAAAGCATACTATGGTGATGTATTTGTAAAAGATCTATCTAAAAAGAATCTGCTTTGGGCACGTATACCTCACTTCTATAACTCTCCTTTCTATGTATACCAGTACGCTACATGTTTTGCTTCATCAGCAGTATTGTACGATAAGGTTACAAAAGGATCTAAAAAAGAGCGTAGAGCTGCTACAGAGAAGTACCTTACACTACTTAAGTCTGGTGGAAACGATTATCCAATGAACCAGCTTAAAAAGGCGGGTGTTGACTTAACAAAGCCAGAGCCTGTATTAGCAATTATCAACCAGCTTGATAAACTAATTGCACAGCTTGAAAAAGAGATTGAGAAGCTAAACTAATATCAACTATTATAATCTCGACCAAACGGGTCACTCTATTACAGGGTGGCCTGTTTTTTTATACCATACTTATCAGATAAAAAATTCGGACAGTAAAGTTACTGCCCGAAAATTATAAATATATCATTAAGTCAGATTAAATTATTTATACATCCAAAATGCTTTTAATAACCCATCATATTCTATCTTAACTTTCTTTTCTGAGTCATAGAGATAAGTATTATCTCTATATCTGGACATCTCCTTTATAAGAATGTACCTGTCAGTAGGTGAGTACTGATAACTATTAACATTGTTAGCTATTCTTCTCTCCTCTCTTGTATTCAGATTCAGTTCTATTAACTTTCTATTAGGGTGAATAAAGAGTATTCTGCCTTTGCTTTCAGAGATAACTACATTATTGAACGATTTCCCAAAAGATAATATGCCAACATTAAAATTGCCATACCTTTTTGTCCATATAAGACTATCATTCCTATAATAGTGTATCACATTAATATATTCTTTATATATTGTAACATTATCTCTTATATAAGAGACTCTATAGTCATCAACTATTTTGTTCTGTAGAGATTTTTTCTCTGGTAAACTATTCTTAAGATTACTATGCTGTAAACTAAACTTATTAACAACACCCTTATCTGAGATAAATATGTTTAATGAGTCGCCATTCCAGTTATAACCTACAAGATTACCTGAAACATTATCTAATAGTTTTATCTCATTATCAGGATTTTTTTCAATCACAGATATCTTGTCTCTTTTCTGGACAAGAAGTTTATCTTGAGCAGATGTATTTACAACAAGTGTTATTATAAACAGTAGAAGTATTAAATATATTCGTATACACATATTGGATAGACGCTTTGTTATAGGTTAATTCAAAGAGAACTATTTTTTTATAAAGTACCAACTCTTTTAACTCTTAATTATATATTTTTTGTCTGTTTATATTTTTTTATGTAACTTAATTATAGATTAACATTCATATAAACCCTGTTTATGAAACATATAGCATCTGTTTTATTAATTTAAATTTTTTACTATGGCTCTAACAGAAGCAAAAAAACGTGATTTTATTATACACGTTTTAACCACACTTGAGAGTAATATAGATACTCTATCAGACAACGGCTTTAATGCAGAGGCAAAGCTAACAGAGTTAAAAACTGATAAAGAGGCATCTGATAAATCTGAGAATTACCAAATTGATGCAGTAGCTGTTGCCAGAAAAGCACAGGAAGATGCCAATATAAAACTTGACAAGGCATACAAGAATGCATCAGCCATTATGGATCTTCTTTCAGGAACACTCGGAAAGAACAGCCCATTGGTAAAAGAGCTGAGAAAACGCAGAAAGTAACCATTCAGAACCTTTATTATTAACAATTTAATTTTGATATATAAGGGTATCCTATCTAATATTCCATGTTGCCTACAAAATTAGCAACATGGAATATTTACCATTCCTGTTTGCAGCAGATATATTCCTGTAAGAATAGCTTACATTCTATATAGCCCGGATATAAAGCATAATTGCAGAGTAGTGAAGCAGAATGGAACAGCTAATGAGCGGTATAGAATCTGTTACATTCCATTTAACTCTTAACAAGTTCCAATAAGAATAGCTACCATAAGATCAGGTAACATATAAATTCCATAACGCATACATCCAATTTTTATACAAAAAATGCACATGTATATATCTATTTTTAAAGGTCATATGGAACTCGCATTAAGATTGTTACTGTTTATCCATAAAACCTTACTTATGCCTCATTTCATGAAAACAAGAGAATACATTTAAACCCAGCTCACTTAAATTATAGTCAATAGAGTATCACAGAAAAACCCTCAGGCAGACAGCAAAATCTAATCTCGACATACTAACAGATTTATTATCATCAAGATTGGCAACAATAATTGCCGGATCATCTGGTTCTACATCCTTCTCAAAATAACCTATAACTGCACCAACCTTAACTCCGGCAAACAGTTTTTTATATACTCGTATATCTCCCATAATATCTACAGAGTATCCAATATCACTATTTTTATATTCAAAGCCTACTCCATCAACTATACCCGTATCTTTATAACTCAAATATCCTACAGAGTATGTCATATTAAGGTAAAATATCCTTGATATAGGCATAACTCGTATATTAAGGGCTACACCAATATAATTTGATTCAATATCCTCTTTAAGGCTTTTAAAAGGCATATCCTTAATTCCGGAAACACTATTAGATAATGCTACTCTTGAATATTTAATTCCAACACCCATATATTGATATATAAAATATGAAGCTGATGCATTTATAATTGTTCCTTGCTTTAAACCTTTTAAATAGTCTGTTACGGCTTCACCATTTGATTTATCTATAGATTTTAACATATATGAGATACCATATCCGGCACCAATCTGTAATTTCGGGTAATAACTTTTACCAATATATATATCATCTGGTGTTACCTCTCCATACGAATATCGGGTAACCATATCAAACGGTATTACAACTTTTCTGTCGTGGTTACTATTAAACTTTTTAAATAGTATAGTTCCCTCTTTTACATCGTATATTGTGCACAGTATAGTATCTTGTTTGCTGGTAAATATTGTATCCTGAGAATAACTTACAGAAGATAATGTTATAAGAAGGACTAAAGTTAGTAAGTAGTATTTCATAATATGTTCTTTAGAGGTGATAAACTTATTAATTAATTATGCATAAAAGCCTTTATCTGTATTCGTTTTAATAGTTTGTTCAAGTCGCTAAAACTGTACATTTCAACTACGCTTAATGCAACAAACTTTACTTGATGCAACTTATTTAGCTTAATCAGATATCATCATATCAAAAATATTTAATTATTCCTGTGCTTTATAAATCTTTACCATTTCCATTTTGCAAATGTGTGGTTCTAATTTTTAAACTATTATTAAATTACAAAAAAAGTATAACTATAAACTCATTTTAATTAATATTTTTTATGCTAGTTATTATATAATAAGTATGTTACGCCCATATACTGTGAGATGTGGTATATTATCAGACTCTAAAAAGGATATCGGTACAAATATATTTTCTATATTCGCATAACATATGTTGGCCCCATAGTTCAATGGATAGAATTTCAGATTCCGGTTCTGACGATATGGGTTCGAATCCCGTTGGGGTCACAAATAAAAAGCATCAGTAAATGGTGCTTTTTTAGTTTAAAATCCCCATAGTTTTTAACAGGTACGATTTCCTTTTAAATACCTCTTTTGCCACAATCTCAAGTTCATTACAATAATCAATAAGATCATACAATACTGCATAATTGTTTATATATTGGTTGATATCTGTAAATTCTGTTGCTGATTCAATAACATTATCAAGCTCAGAGATCAATTTTAATCTGTAGGAGATTGTTTTTGGGGTATAGCATAAGTTCTCAATTGCTTTAATTGCAGCAGGAATTGAGTTAATATCTGTATAGAATTTCCTAATAGTATTTCGCCATCTACTGTATGAGTACTGTTTTATATATGGCGGAATAATGGCCTCTAACATAGGTTGTGAAGCAAATGATATCTGAAATAACTTCAGGTCACGTAAAAAGTAATCGTTTATCCTCTCTCGCAGAATAAAGATTCTATTAGCACTATTGCTAAACTGTTTACTATTAAGTAGTCGGCGAGCACTGTTCAGTTTTACTATTCCAACCTCTATTTTGTCTTCGGTATAGCCGTATATTCCCAGACCTGAACTTACACCTGAATGTTCTGTGCTTCTAATTAGTATCTCGCATCTATCAACTGTTTTGAATATTGACTTTCTCATAATCATATAATTAAACAATACAAAACATAAGTTAAGACATTAACAGATAAAAGTCAATAGAAGATATAAATGTTTTACCGTTAGGTACAAAAAAAGGGGTGCCGTCCACCTCGGCACCCCTGTAAACAAAAACAAAACTAAACCTATTCTTTATAGGAAAACAACTTTTTCCATATGTTGCTTACCGTCTTTCATTACTTTAATAAAGTAAACTCCGTTTGGATATGATTCAGAGTTAATAGTTACTTTATCATCAGACGAGTAAGTATTATAAACAACAACTCCAGCGCTATTTAACAGATAAACATTTGCATCTTCTGCTCCCTCAACCACAACATTACTTGTTGTTGGGTTAGGATAAACCTTAACAGAAAGAGTTTCAACATTATTAATATCTGTTGGCGGTGTAACTTTAGTTTCTCCTGTATTACCAAAGTTAGCACGTACCATTACAGTAGCGTTTATCTTAAGTACCTTCTCAAGTGGGAACCATGCTCCAAGACTATTATGGAATACACATGTGTTCTCAGTAAAGTACTTGTCGTGTAATGGTATCTGAATAGCCTGGCCTTTTCTATCTTTAAAACCAATAAAATATCTACCTGGCTCAAGTACAACCTTTTTTCCAAGATATGCAGTATGCCACTTTGTACCTGTTGTTTTGAATGAAAGATCTTTTACCTCTTTAACAAGTGTAGTATCTTTTGCATTCTTCTTATATATCTTGATATCAAGTATTGCTGTAGTCTCTACAGGATCATCATCTGTATTAAATGATGCAAGAGCAAATGTTACAGATGTAAGTGTATCTTTAACAACAACATCGTGTGCTACACCAAAGAACATATCAATCTTCTCATTTGAAGGAAGTATTCTTTGTAGTGAACCATCTTCACGTGCCATAATAGAGTCAGATACAGCAATCTTAAACTGAGCTTTATTGTTTGACTTATCTGCATCAGTTGCAAGATCAGCATTAACAATTACATTGTACTCTTTAGCCTTAGTAGGAACAAATGCTTCAGTAGTAGCAACACTCTGCTCTGCCTTTTTAGCAAACGGTACTGTAAGTGCTACATCGTTAGAGTAGCTTGTACCCTCTACAGAGAAGTTGACATTCTGTGCCTTGGTAAGATCAGCCCCCTTATTAACAACCTTAGCACTGAAATTAAACGATGCTTGTGACAATGGTGTTGATATATACTCTGGAGTATTTGCTGTTACAATAAGATCTGATTTTGTAGCTTTCTTAAATGTTTTACCATTAAGAGTGTTTGGACGAATCATGAATGTAAATTCATAATTCTTATCATTCTCTTCGTTAATCTTATCAAGAGATTTCCATACACCACCATTCTGTACAAATACAGTGTTTGAAGTATAAATATTCTCTGTTAAAGATAGTTTAAGAACCTGACCATTCTCTGTTGTATTAACCACTGAGAACAGATATTTACCTGGCTCAAGAATAGTGTGCTCATAGAATGGAATTGTATGCCATGTTTTACCTTCACTAACAAGGTTAACTCTATCCTCTTCGTAAACAAGCTCTGTTGGCTCATTACCATCAAACTTATAGATCTTAATTCCAACCTTTGTATTAGTTTGATTAAATCCAGAACCATCAGCTTTTGGCTCAGTAACTAACATTAACGAAACAGAACTAATTGTATCTTTCTTATTCAACTCGTACATAAGTGCAAGCTCTCCATCACCTTTAGCTTTTGTAAAGTTTGTAGATACACCATCTTCACGTGCCATAGTAGAGTCAGACACTTCGTAAACTGTCTTATATGTGTTTGTTGCAATATCGTCATCACCAGGATAATCAACATTAGCAACCATTGTGAATTTACCTTTAGCTGTTGCTGTATAAACCTCTTTTGCAGTGATATTCTGTGCTGTTTTAGGAGCAAATGGAACAACAAGGTCTGTATCTGTAGAGAATGAAATTCCCTCAACACTAAAGTTAACTTTTAGAGGATCTGTTAGTTCTGTACCTCCATTGTAAACCTTAGTTTTAAATGTGAAGTTAGCCTGTGACTTAGGTATCATTGTATACTCAGGTCTTGGGTTCACCACAATCATATCTGGTTTTGTAGGAACATATAATGCAGGGGTAATTACGTCATCAACCATTAGCTGCGAAACATTAGAAACACCTGTATGTATAATTGCAATATAAACACGCTTTCCTTTGTAAGCAGAAAGATCAACCTCAACTTTTCTCCACTTGTTTGTTGTAAGCTCAGTTAAAGGAACAAGTTCCTCAGTAAAGTCTGTCAGTTTTTTAGAATTCTCAGACAGTTTAACTGTGTATTTTTCCTGGTATGAAACATCAGAAACTGCTGCTACCCAGAATGCTAATTTATCGCCATCAGCAACAATTACACGTGGAGTAATTAACCAGTTTTCTGGTGAAACAGGACCACCAACAAGAAGTGCAGACTCAGAGAATACAATATGCTCTCCGGTATGTGCAAGATCTGGTGAATAAACAGGATCCTGCTTATAAGGACGCCAGTTATGCGTATCACCATCATTATCTACAGTTTCCCAATCAGCATACTCTGCCTCAACCTCAAAACTCTCATGATATGCGTGCTCTGGTGCAGCATAACCAGAAAGATCAATTGTTACAGTACCACCGTTACTCTCAATTGCAAAACGTTGAGTGTACTCACCTGGTGCAGTTGGGTTGAATGAGAATGTAAATTTAGCCTCTTCACCCGCAGCAAGACTAACTGCATCTTTATCTAGTGTAGTAGTAAATGGGGTTCCTGTAAGATCAGTAACTCCTGTTATAGTAAGTGTACCTGCTAATTTATTCTTAATAACATAATCAACAGATGTTTTTGTCTCATTAACTTTTGCTACAGATGTCCAGAACTTCTTGTAAACAAGCTCTATCTCAGGAACAACAGGAGCAGGAGCAACAGATATATTATCTATATGCATTTCTCCTTTATCAACAGATGTTACCTGAATAGCTATATAGATCTCATCACCAACATCAATACCAGCAATATCTTCTAATTTATATTTGTACTCTGTAAACTCTCTGTCAACAGTTTTTGCTACTACATCCTCTGCTACAACTGTTGTAAAGTCTGCTACAGCATTTGTTGCTTTAGATATTTTAACATTAAATGTCTCTAAGAATTTAGTTGCAGACGAACGTGCAAAGAATGAGAAGATATCACCAGCTCTAACACGTACCTTTGGTGTTACTAACCAATCGTCGCTTCCGCTCTCATTACGTTTTGTCTTAATACCATATTTACCTTGGTATTTAGGATACTCCATTACAAACCAAGACTTACCGTTACCATCCTCATCGTAAGTTTTCCAACCATCAGGAAGTGCACCTGATTCAAAACCTTCAAATAGACCTTCTGGAGAATCTGTATGTTCAACTGTAACAGCATATGAAGCAACATCACCATTTTCAGCTGTAACTGTATAATTAACAGCACCAGCAGCAAAGTCAGTAATTACATTTGTTGCAGGACTAATCTTAGCATTATCAGATATAGTTATTGCAGGAAGTATTCTAGATAGATCTGTATCTCTAGGAACAACAACCTTAACAGTTTTAGGATCGTCATTAGATATTACTGCGTCACCAATCTGGTTTGGTACAGTAAATGTCAATATCTTATTCTCTGTTGATTGAGTTACCTCTTCAACAGTCACTGTGTAAGTTTGTGTAGATTCATCTAACGCTGTTACTGTATAAACAACAGGGTTTGTAAAATCTGTAGCTACACCTGTTTCAGGCGCTGTAGTTGCCTGTTTTGTAGTAGTTATTGCAGGAATTAATGCAGTAACATCCGTTCCAGCTGGCATTTTAACTAAAATAGTTTTATCAGCTTCTGTAATAACAGTCTCACCAATCTGATTAGGAATAGTAAATGCAGTAATAGCTTTATCAGAAGGAGCTAACTCTACAGTAACAACATATTCCTGAGTAGAACCGTCCTGTGCCGTAACAGTATATGTTACTGGTCCTGAAGAGAAATCCTGCATCAACATTGTTGCCGGGCTTACCTTAGCAAATTTTGATACAATTACTCTTGGTGCTATTTTAGTAAGACCAGCACCTGTAGGTGCATACATTAATACAGTCTTAGCTCCTTCGTTAAGAACAGTTGTTCCTGCCTGAGGGAATAAGAACATCTTTGTAATCATCTTCTCAGTTGAAGGTGCTGTCTTTGTTGTTTTAACAGTCCAATCTACTACAGTACCGTTTTCTGCAGTTACCTTAATAATAACATCACCACTAAAGTCTGCATCGTCAGGTATAACTGCTGTTGCAAATGGAGATACACCAACATAAGGTTTTATAGTTGTTAAATCTGTAGCATAAGGAACCTCAGCAGTAATAACTTTTGTATCTTTATTTATATCGGTTGTTTCAAGCTGTCCTGGGAATGAAAGGAATGTAATTTCTGCCTTATCACTCAATGGTGCAACAGTTATATTATCAACAGATGTTGAATTCTTAAGAGATGATGTAGACGGTTTTCCAACTGATTGAATTGCGATATATATCTCATCATCAACATTAATATCTGCATGTCCAGAAAGATCAATTGTTACATAACCCGCTGTTCTTGATGCATTATAGTTTTCCTTCAGCTTAATTGTAAAATCAGCAGGGTTGTATCCTGTTTTTGAAGCAAAAATATTAACTTTCTCAGTAACATCATCATTCTTAGCCTGGAACCAAACCTTAAGTTTGTTCTCATTTTTAACTTTAAGTAGTGGTAGTATTAACCAATCGTCATGTATTTCACTTGAGCTCTGCTTAATAACTAACGATTTATCACCATCAATTACATACAATGAAGAACTATTAAACTCCCATGTATTAGCATCACCATTATTATTTACAATCTTCCAGTTAGCAGCTAACGTTCCAGACTCAAAATCCTCATTTATAGTCTCAACAGCTGTCTGCTTAGCATTAGCTTTACCATTAAGTTTAACAGTAACATCACCAGCAGTTGTTGCAATAACCATATCAATTACATTATCACCTTCTGTTGTAGGTGCATATGAAATACCAAATGTAATCTTACCACCAACAGCTATCTTCTGTGCAGCAGCAACAGTTGTAGTAAACGGTGTAGCTGAAAGATCAGTAACACTATTTATTGTTATCTCATTCTCTGTATTATTAGTAACCTCAAATATATTACCAGAGTTAACTGTTGTATTAACATCTGCTTGTACATTCCAAACCTTGTTGTTCAAAGTCATTGGAGGAGGTGGTGTAACAGAGAAATCATCAACGTAAAGTGAATAAGATCCTGATCCTGATACAGATTTAACCGCAATAATAACTTCATCTCCTTCAGATACACCTGCAACTGTAGAAAGATCAATTTCATATTTTTTATATGCTGACGAAGGAACTTTCTCTTTTGCAACTAACTCAACAGTAAAGTCTGTTGAAGTGTTTCTACCTGTTTTAGAAAGTAACACCTCTATATGATCATTATTCCATCTGTAGCTTGATTTTGCATAGAATACCAACATAGAGTTTTTCTTAACCTCAACACGTGGAGAGATTAACCACTCATCATTTGCTACAGTTGATCTCTTAGCCTCCATAGACTGAGTTCCTGAATTTGGTCTGCTTGATGATACAATCCATGTTTTACCATCACCATTTCCATCAAATAGAGACCAGTTTGAAGGTAATCCAACTCCTTCAAATCCTTCTTCAATATTTGTAACTGCAGCAACTTTAGCAGTTCCTATACCAGTTAATTTAACTGTAATATCTCCACCATTCGTATTTATTACAAAATCTTTATTCGTTGTATTCTCGGCAGTAGGTTCAAACGTAAATGTAAAAGAAGTACTCTCTCCTTTATTAAGATTTACCTTAGCTGCTTCTGCTGCTGTAAGTGTAGTTGTAAATGGAGATCCTGCTAAATCAGTAACTCCTGTAATTGTAAGTCCATCTTTACCAGTATTTGATAGAACTACATTTGCAGATGTTGCAGAAAAACCATTCTCTGCCGTAAGATTAACAGTTGTATTATTTACCTCTGCAATAGGATTAGTAGCAGGGACTTCTACAACAAAGTTATCAGCTCTTAACCAAGTTGTGTTTCTTGGATCAGCCCATAGTGCAAAGCATATTTTATCACCAGCTGAGATATCAGCATGATCAGTAAGAACATACTCATATACTTTCCAGGTATTTTTTACGGCATCCTCACTACCTAACTCAATTGTTAAGCCAGATAAAAGTTGACCGCCTTTAGATACCATCACCTTAAAAGCACCGTCACCAAATGATGTACGTGCTCCAAAGCTTAAAACAGCACCTTCTGATACTGTAAATTCAGGAGAGATAATATAATCATCAAATCCTGTATCATTTCTTACCTCGATGCCCCAAAGACCATCATTGGCAACATAACTCCCTTTTTTAGCATACCATTTGTAGGTATCAGAGTTATTGTCTATAACTTTCCACGTAGCCGGAATAGTTCCGGACTCGAAACTCTCATTTACTAATTTCTGCGCATTGGCAAAAATTGAGAGCATAAGTAGGAAAGTAAACAAAGTAACTTTTCTAATCATATCAATAACATTTTTAGGTTCGTCACAAATAAAAGTCTATTTATCAAACCCTCATTCTAACAATGATCAACACCGCTACTACAACTAGCATTTTGTGTAGTAATTGATATATACACACACCTATAATAACGCCTGAAAAACAAGCTATTAACAAAATATAGACATCTACAAATAGTCAAAAAAATATTTTTTGGAGATTATTTTTATTCATAGTCATAAATACCTATATTATTAGCTGTTTTCTTTCTATTCCACATCTTTTATGGATATTTAATAATGAGCAATATCTCTGTTTATACAAATTGTTATATATGATCGTTATCAAAAAAAGGTGTTGCCAATATGCAACACCTTTAATAAAAAATAGTAGTAAAACCCACAACCTGCAATACAGATTTCAATTTATAATCTGAATATATTGCATAATGCAGATCTATTTATTTTACCTAAAAATTACTTTTCTGTTCTGAGTTGTTTTTTCATCTATTATATTAATGATATAGATACCTTTTTTAAACCTATTTGTATCTATTGTACAAACATTACTATCAGGTTCTATAGAGTATACAACTACTCCCTGAGTGTTTATCACTCTAACTAATGCACCGTTTACATTCTCAATTGTAAGTATGTTATTAACAGGATTAGGATAAACAATAACTCTGTTTGCAATATCCTCATCATCAACAGATGTTAATGTATTCTTAAATTGCTTACCAGCCAATACATTTGGTTGAATTACAAATGTATACTGCGATGCTTTTGTTGCTACTGTCCACTCAGTTGTATTATTAATGAACACCGTATTTTCTGTAAATACTTTACTTGTTGCTGCAAGCTTTAAGGCCTCATTGCCCATGTTTACAACTGAGAAAGCATATTTACCCTCATTCAGAATTACCTGTTTATCAAGACTAAATGTATGTTTTGTAAAACCTCTGCTGGTAAACTCTTGTTTATCGCTCTCATATACTACGTCTGTTGGTTTTGTACCATTAAATTTGTATATCTTTATTGCTATAGCTGATTCCTCCTCTACAAATGCGTCACCTGCTGAGTTTTTATTGGTTGTAAGCATAAGTGTAACAGAGTTTATTGTATCCTTTGATACTAACTCAAACATCTGTGCGCCCTCTCCATTCACAACAATATCTTTGTATATATCGGGTGTTGCATTTTCTCGCGCCATTACAGAGTCTGTTACCTCATACATCATTGTAGCACTATTATTTGATATATCATCATCAGCATAATTTACTGTAGCCTTCATTTTAAACAGTCCTTTATTTGCTACAAATTCTTCTCCTGCAACTACTGTTTGAGTGCTACCCGATGTAAAAGGAACCTTTAATGCAGATGAATTTGTATATGAGTACCCCTCAACTGTAAAGTCAACATTTAGCGGTGTACTAATATCAATTCCTCCATTCTGTACCTTAGCATTAAATGTAAATTTTGCCTGTGTTTTTGGCACTTTTGTATATTCTGGTTTATCAACAGATACACTGATATCTTTTGCAGGCTCCTTTTTAGTAATGGTAACCTTATAAACAGCCTGCTCTCCCGTTGAAGCCTGTACTGTATAATTAACACTTCCTGAAGAGAAATCTACAGCTGCATTACTTTCTGGCATAACAGTTGCTCCTGCAGATACAATTATTGTTGGTTTTACTGATGATAAATCTGAGCTGTATGGTAACTTTAGTGCTACAGTTTTAGGATCATGCGATATTTCTGTATCACCAACCTGTCCACCAACACTAAACTTTAATATTTTATTGTCTCCTGGTATTATCTTCTTATCAACAAGTACTGTCCATGTTCTGATATCACCATTCTCAGCTGTTACCTTATACTCTACATTACTGTTAAAATCTTGTGATATATTACCATCAGGTGTTACTGTTGCACCTTTTGACACCTCAATAATCGGCTTAAGATTACTAACATCAACATTTCCAGGCATTGTAACAATAACTCTGTTAGCGTGCGAGTCTATTGCTGTTTTACCAATCTGTCCCGGCAAATTAAATTTGGTTATCAATGCCATATTACTCTCACCACCATCTGCACCAACAAATATATCGTCTACAATTAATTTAGCTGGTAATACTCCTGTTATTGGTTCTGATATTGCCTGAATAGCAAGGTATATCTCATCGCCTGCATTAATATTAGCATTGTCTGTAAGTACAATATCAAGTTCTGTCCAATCTTTAAGTACTGTATAATCTGATTTTACTGTTATATTAAAATCAGATGCAGCATTTCCACTCTTTGAAGCTTTGATATTTAATATTTGAGAATTATCATTAAATCCTGATAACCAAACCTTGAATCTACATCCATCCTCAACCTTCAGTTTTGGAAGAACAAGAAGATCATTATGAACATTAACCGCGTGTTGCTCTATCAAAACCGAGTATCTTCCTCCGTGAGCATTATAACTCTTATCTGATAATTTCCAACTATTATTGTCATCGTTCACATTATAAACAATCCAATTCTCTGGTAATACACCTCCTTCAAAATCTTCCTCTATTTTAGTTGATGCTATTTGTGGAGCTTTTGACTCTCCTTTTAAATTAATTGTAACATCGCCATGAGATGTTTTTATCACAACCTCTTTTGTGTGGATATTTACCTCTGTTGGTTTATAAGTTACTGAGAACTTTTTACTCTCACCGGCAGTAATTTCATCTCCAACACTTAACGATAAAGTAAATGGTGACACATCTGATATACTTTCAATTCTTACAGTTTCTGCTGTATTGTTACCAATCTTAAATATATCTCCTGAGTTTGATGTTTTATTAACCTCAGATACAGTCACCCAACTAGTTATATTAATTGCAACATCTTTAGGAGCTTCAAGTTTAAAATCATCTACATATAACGAATACGATCCTTTTGCCGATACTGATTTTATTGCTACAAATATCTCATCGTCAGCATTTATACCTGCAATATCCGAGAGTACAATATTATACTCTCTATACGAGCTACTTGGTACTTTTTGTTTTGGCAGAATTTCTATATTAAAATCTGTTGAGAAATCTTTACCTGTTTTAGATGCTACTACTTGCATATATTCATTATCTAACCTAAAACTTGATCTGGCAAAGAAAGATAGTACAGAACCATTCTTAACTTTTAATAGCGGAGAAACCAACCAGTCATTATTCTCATAACTCATTGAGCGCTTACACTCAACAGATCTACTTCCGCTATGATTTTCACTATTATTTATTCTCCAGCTGTTATTATCGTTGTTTCCATCATAAACAGTCCAGTTTTCAGATATATTATCACCTTCAAACCCTTCTGTAAGATTATCAACTGCAGGAGCTTTTGCTTTACCATTTCCTGTAAGTTTAACTGTTACATCACCTCCATTTGTCTCAATTACAAAATCTTTTGTATAAGTCTTAACATCAGTAGGTTTAAAAGAGAAATTAAACGTATAAGATTCATGTTGCTTAAGATTCAGTGATGCTGTTGCATCTGAAGTACAAGTTGTTGAAAAAACTGTTCCCAAAAGGTTTGTCACTTCACTAATAACCAGTCCGTCCTTACCTGTATTTGTTATTGTAAGATGTTCAGATGTTGATGATATTCCAACCTCGGCATTAATAGCCACAGCTGTTTTACTAATGGTTGCCTTTGGTTCAGTTTGTTCAACATCAACAACAAATGCATCCATCCTAAGATTAGATTTACCTCTATCATATGCATGTATGGCAAAGCATATCTCATCACCAGTATTAATATTTGCATTATCTGTAAGAGTATATGTATACTTACTCCACTCCATATTCTTTTCAGGAATGTCGGCAATAACAATATTTAAATCGCTTATTATTCTGGCACCCTTAGATACCAAAACTTTAAACGCTCCTTTATCTTCATTACTCATAGATCGTGCATAGAAACTAAGTTGCGCACCATCTTTTACTACAAATTTTGGCGAGATAAGATAGTCATCAAATGACTCATTCCACTTTTTTTTGAGCTCTACACCATATGCTCCAAACATATTTGCATATCCGCTTGTTCGCCACTTTCCGGAATCGTTATTATTGTTAATAACTTTCCACTCCACAGGAATTGTTCCCGATTCAAAACCTTCATAAATTGTCTGTGATTTTGCTGCAAAAGCTAAAAGAACAGAAACAACTAAAAGGGTAATTTTCTTAATCATATCAATAGTGTTTACAGTTTTATAACAAATAAAACATGTTTAATCAAAAACACTACTATTGTATATACACAGAAATACTACATACACATACAACTAATCATAACAATATATACATATAAAAAAACAGCTACTGAATAGTAGCTGTTTATAATATATTACGATCTACAATTAGATATTATTCAGAAATTCAAATAGTGATATATCTTGTTGCACATTCATCTTTTTTCTTAACCTGTAACGCTTCATATTTACACTTTTTGCAGAGATATTAAACAGAGTTGATATCTCTTTTGACGAAAGGTTAAGTCTCAAATAAACAGACAATCGTTTGTCATCCTCCGTAAGATCCGGATATAACCCCTCCAGTTTTCTTACAAAACTATTGTCCAATTGTGCTGAGTGTTTAAGAAAATCTTCTCTATCTTTCTCAATATTCAGGTTTATCGATACCAAATTACCAAGCTCTGTTACAAGTTTTTTAGCTTCTGGATTAACAGCCTTTGCATATACCTCCTTTATCTTTGCACGCAATACTTCAAGAAAGTCGTTTTTCTGCGATATTCTTAGAGCAAAATCACCAAGCTCTTTATCATGATAGTTTAGTTCATCTGTCAGCTCCTTTTCTCTCTGGTGTGCATGAATAAGTTTCTTGTTAACCCTGTTTCTGTACGCAAGAATAATTACAATAAATACAGATATAGTTATAAGTACAAGTCCTAAGAAGAGTATCATATTACCCATCTTTTTCTGTTCTAGCAAATCTATTCGCTGTTTCTGTAATAGTAATTTACTTTCATGTTGCTCTACCTCATAACGCGTACGAACCTCCTCGGCAATAATCTCTTTCTTCTCGTTATACAACGTATCCTTAAGCTCAGAATACTTTAGCAGATACTTAAACGATTTTTTATAGTCGTTTTGTGTGTGATATGTTTCATAAAGTATCTTAGATACATCTGCAATCATCTCTTTATAATCAATTGCTACTGCTCTGCTAAGAGCCTCAAGAGCAGCTTTTTCTCCTTTAACATTATCGTTAAGAGAGAACCATGATTCTGAAATATTTGCCAAACAGTGAATAGCTCCACGTTTATCTCCAATTAACTCTTTTATCTGTAGTGCATGCGTATGAAGATCCAGAGATTTTTTGTAATCACCTTTATATGAATATATTGTACCCATATTATTCAAACAGCCCGACATACCTTGCTTATCTGATAATTCCTCATATATTGCCATTGCATCTCTGTAATAGTCAAGAGCTTTATCAAAATCTTTAAGTTGCAGGTATAGATTACCAATATTCATAAATATATTGGCATGCAAGCGTTTATTATATCCTCCCTGCAACAGATCAGACGCCTCCAGAAAATACTCAAGAGCCTTGTCGTACTTTGTTTGTTCATTATATATATTGGCAATATTAACAAGAGTTAATATAATGTTCTGTCTGCTATTTAACTCCTTATGTTTCTTAAGTGCATTAAACAGATATTCTATTGCCTTCTCTGCACGTCCCTGGTGTTCGTATATTAACCCCAGATTCAGAAGTGCAGAAGCTTCTACATCGGCAAAGGCATTCTCTTTACTCAAGTTATACGCCTCACTATACAACGAGAATGATTCCGGAAAATTTCCGCTTTTATAGTATATATTTCCTTTATTAAGTATCACCTTTGCTTTTCGGTATACATCATCGCCCACAGATTCAAGTGCAAGATCTAAAAAGTAAAGCGCACTATCTTGCTGTCCGCAGTAGTGTTGATATATCGACATATTTACTAAACCATCGCTCTTTCCGCCAGTATAATCAATAGCTTCTGCCATTTTGATAGCTTTATTAGCATATGTCCGAGAAAGCATTATATCCTGATTAAGGTAAAAAAACGAAAGATGATTTAGGGAATCAACTGCAGATATCAATGCTTTATTATCATCCGCTTTGGTTCTTTGTACAGAGAGTATAAAAAAGATTATTAAAAGTAGTGTCTTTATAATGTTCATGTAAAAAACGTTTGTTTTATATAGTATTTATAATTGCTGATACTGCTCCTAGTTTTTCCAATATATATTTACGTGCAATATCAGATGTTTGTTCCAGATATTTTTCATTTTCAACAAATTTACTCATTACGGCATTTAGCTCCTCTACATTTGATATACCAAAAGCTCCATTTAATGTTTTTAAATCATTAGCCTCTTTAAATCGGTTGTGATTAGGCCCAAAAACAACTGGTAATCCAAACGTTGCTGCCTCCAGAATATTATGTATACCTACTCCAAAACCTCCTCCAATATATGCTATATTTCCGTATTTATAAAGTGATGAGAGCAATCCAATACAATCAACCACAAGAAATCTGTATTTAGTAATACTTTCTAAATCTGAATCGCTATAAAGTATGGTATCAATCTCTCCGAAAAGCTGTTTTATTCGTAATACATTCTTCCTATCTACGTGGTGCGGAGCTACAATAAATTTAACATGGTTATATAGATTGTTTTTTATCATACTCTTAACAAGTAGTTCGTCTTTTTCCCATGAACTACCAAGCACAACTGTAAAAGGGGAATCTTTTACAAATGCTCCAACAATATCATTATCAGATGCATTTCCAGCAATCTGGTATACTCTGTCGAATCTGGTATCTCCTGTAACTGACATGTTTGTGAAACCAATACTTTTTAAAAGTTCATATGAACCAGAATCCTGTACAAAGAAGTATTTTACACATTTAAGAATATTCCTGTACCATCCTCCGTATCTTTTAAAGAACATCTGTTTCTGTCTGAAAATTGCGGATACCATATATAACGGAATATCTCTCTTTTTAAGCTCTTTAAAATAAAAATTCCAATATTCATATTTAACAAAAAAGACCTCAACAGGCTTTATTAAATCAACAAAAGTTTTTGCATTCTTCTTAGTATCAAGCGGGAGATAATATATATAGTCTGCTCCATCGTAATTTTTTCTTACTTCGTATCCTGACGGAGAGAAGAATGTTAGTATAATTTTTCTTTCCGGATATTTGTTCTTATATGATTCAATCAATGGTCTGCCTTGCTCAAATTCGCCAAGGGATGCGCAATGGAACCAGACATTCTGTTGTTCCTTTAATATATCCTCAGACAATCGCACTTTCCAACTCTTTCTTCCTCTTAACCAAAGCTTTGCTTTGTCGTTTGATAACGAAGATATTTTTATCAAAAGATAATAGATATATATTCCAATTGAGTATATTACTGCCATTAAACTAATTTTTCTCCAAAATTAACAGGTAAAAGCAAATATCACAATTAAAAATATCCTTCTTCGTTTTATTTTTGTTACATCAAAAAGAATAACCACACTTGAAGATAATTAGAATCATCATACTACTCTTTATTTTTGCTGCTACACTGTCTGGTCAGCAAACAACAAATTTCAGGCGTGAAATTCTAAATAGTTATGCAGATACAATAAGTACTAATGGATATAGTATTATTCCCGGGTCTATTAAAGTCAGAAACAAATCAGATCTTAATTCACTTTATATAGATTATAGTAAAGGTGTTATATATATAAAGAAAGCTGCACATATAACACTGCCTTTAAATATTAATTTCAGGATATTTAAGATGAAGATTAAAGGTAGTAAGAGTTATTTTAACAGCAATCTTCTGCAAAAAAATGACAACAAACCTTTGAATATACTGGATCAGACAAAAGGAATAAAAGAGAATAAAACTAATTTTACTGACAAACTAAACAGATCAGGAAGTATATCCAGAGGTTTTAGTATAGGCAGTAATCAAGATATGGTGTTTGATTCTAAACTAAACTTACAGATAAACGGTCCAATATCTGATAATATTAATATACAGGGAGTAATTACTGACAATAATATTCCTTTTCAACCAGATGGTTATACTCAGCAATTACAAGATTTTGATCGCGTATTTGTAAGATTATACAGCAATAGTTTTGATATTACAGCCGGTGATATAAATACAAAGTCTGATAACTCTTATTTTCTCAGGTTAAATAGAAAAGGACAAGGCGCAAAAGTAAAAATAAATACAAGTATATCAGGAAAAGATACACTTGTAACATCGCAAGCAATAACTGTTAATAAAGGCGTATATCACAAGTTACTTTTAAAAAGTATCGAAGGAAATCAAGGTCCGTACAAAATTACAGGGAAAAACAATGAATTAAATATTATTATAATATCAGGATCTGAGCGAGTTTATGTAGACGGAAAACTCTTAAAGAGAGGTTATAACTTTGATTATATTATAGATTATAATCTTGGTGAGATATCATTTACTGCAAAAAATCCAGTAACCGAGAACTCCAGAATAACTGTTGAATTTGAATATACTGACAGATCGTATTCAAGATATCAGATACTGTCTAAAAATAGTTTCTCCAAAAAGAATCATGCATTCAGTATAAATTATTACCGAGAGAAAGATAATCCTAATAAACCATTATCAATAGATTTAAACGATGATAATGTCAGCTATCTGTCATCTATTGGCGATAATTCCGATCTTGCTTTGATATCGATGGTTGACAGCGTAAAATATAGTAACGACAGGATTCTTTATGCCAAAATAGATACCATTATATCAGGCAAGAAGATTACATTTTACAGGCAATCAAACAATCCGGATAAAGCATTTTTTGACGTTAGGTTCAGATACGTGGGTAGAGGAAATGGCGATTATGTAATTGATAGGGTTCTGGCCACAGGAAAGTCGTTTAAATACAGTATTAGAAATAATGGAAAAAAGAGTGGTGATTATGAGTCATCAACACATATAAATACACCTTCTGATAATCATCTAATAAACTTCCGGTGGAGAGGTAAAATATCTAAAACAACTGTTTCTGAATCTGAAATTGCATACAGCTACTCCGATAAAAATCTTTACTCTAATCTAGATGATGGAAACAATTCTGGTATTGCTATAAGGCAAAATATTATTACAAGACTGTTTACAAAGGATAGCACTGAGATAAAGAATAACTTCACTTACATTTATAGGAACAGCAACTTTAGTACACCAGAAGATTTTAGAGGTATTGAGTATAACAGAGAGTGGAACATTATTGACAACAAAACAACAACCGACAACTTTGTTAATAATAATATAAGTATTATTGGAAATAAACATACTGCAGACATAGGTTATGGTTTTATGGCAAATGGTAGCGATGCAAAAAGACATAAACCATCTATAAGTTATCAATTCACACACAGAAATCTTAAAGCATCAGCAAATGCAAGTTATCTATTTACTACTGACTCTATTAACAAAAGTACATTTATAAACCAAAACAGTGAAGCTACAATAAATATTAAAAAATCGGTTATTGGTGTTAAGCAATTATATGAATATATAACATGGACAAATAAAGAGAGTGGTTTACTTGCGGATAATAGCAAAAGTAGCATTGCCGGTGAGTTATTCTTTAAAAGTAAAATAGATAAAAGAAATAAAACAAAATTATCGTATCTGGTAAGAAATGATAACAGATTGTTTGATAATCAGCTTAAGCCATACACCTTTGCACATCAGTTAAATGCTGAATACGAAAACACATCTAAAAAAGGTAATCATTTTTCTGCAATATTGAATTACAGGAATGTTAGTGCTAAAAAAGAGGCTTCAGACAATATTCCGGAGAATACTCTTAATGCCCGCATAAATTATAGATTCAAAGTAAAAAATGGTTTTATTATTGGTGGTACAGGATACTCCTTTGGTTCTGGATTAGAGAATAAAAAAGAGTTTATATATCTTAAAGTAGCTCCTGGTAAAGGTGTTTATAGCTGGACCGATTACAATAACAATAATATTAAGGAACTTGATGAATTTGAGGTTGCTCAGTTCTCTGATCAGGCTGAATACATTAGAATATTCAAAACCTCAACCAATTACGAATCTGTGTACAAGAACGGTTTTAACCTGAACCTGAGAATTAATTTCAACCGACTATACAAAACTAAAAAACGAAAACTGTTATCAATTAAAAATCTCACAAATAATTTCTCCTATAAATCTGAGCGTAAAAGCAGTAGTACCGATATTCTTAAAAACATGAATATCTTCTATAATAATAGCTATAAAAGTAGCATTGTATTTCTAAATCAGAATATAAGTAATGTTGTAACCTATAAATTAACCAGAAAATTAATATTGAAGCATATATATAAGAATGGACACAATATAAATCTTATGGTTAATGGAACCGATACACGAAAAATCAACAACAATACTTTTGTTATTAAATGGATACCATCCAGAGTTGTATCAATTGAGAACCAATTTAAGATTGGTGAAAAAACAAATAACTCAGATTATCTAAAGACTAAAAATTATAGCATTAAAGAACATACAAATCTACTGAAGCTAACCTTGCGCCCGACAGATATATTTATGGTTGAATTATTGCACAATAATGGTAAAAAAAACAATATTATAAGTAATAAAGAGAGCGCAAGAAAGTATGACTGGGAGATTTCATCAACATATAATACAAGAGATAGAAAGAGTTTGGCCACAATTAAACTAAAATATATTGTACTAAAATATACCGGTACCGATCAATCTCCTATTGCATATGAGATGCTTGAAGCTCTTAAATCAGGAAACAATACCATTCTGGAGATAAGATTCAACAGACAATTAACAAAACTGTTAAACCTGTCTGTGGTATATCACGGACGAAACCTACCAGAAACAAAAATGATTCATACAGGATCATTAGAGCTAAAAGCTGTTTTTTAACTACTCTTCAAGGAAGTCAACAATTGCACCAATATAATATTCACGCCATCCCTCTACAATATTATCATAATCCTCATCTGGTATATTGCTATGCCTTACCTCAACCTTACATTTATCAGATTTAAACGGATGAATACGTATTATTGCTATAGACTCTTCCTCATAATCTCCGAAATACCACTGTTGTATAAGTTCTTTTGGTTCTGTTACTGAGATTATCTTACCACATATATCACCTTCCCACATACTAAACTCATCACCTTCATTTGTACTCATTTCGGCTTTATAACCAGACCATAATTCTATTGTAACAGGGTTTGTTAAACAGGTCCAAACATCAGTTGGAAGAGCATCTATTTCTGTGTAAAACTTAAAATCTTTCATCGGCTTATAATTTATTCTTCATATTTACAGACGGAACTATATAAATAACATACAGATATAAAAAAACCCCGCAGCATATAGTGCGGGGTTTTTTTATTATATATTTACTATGCTTTAATAACTTCAGCGTACTGCTCTGGTGACAATAGCTCATCAAGCTCAGCAGGATTAGTGATCTTTAACTTGATCATCCAACCTTCTCCAAAAGGATCTTTATTTACAATATCCGGAGTATCCTCAAGAACCGGATTAACCTCAATTACCTCACCGGCAATAGGCATAAACATATCAGAAACAGTTTTAACTGCCTCAATAGTACCAAAAACTTCCTCTTTATCAAGAGTTTCACCTTCAGTTTCTATCTCAACAAAAACTACATCTCCTAACTCGCCCTGAGCAAAATCTGTAACACCAATTACAGCTTCGTCACCTTCAACACGAATCCATTCGTGATCTTTAGTGTACTTTAAATCTTGTGGAACGTTCATAGCATTTATATTTAAAAACGTTAATTATCTTTAAGCCTCAAAAATAACTATTTTTTGTTAAATCAACTATTGTGACAAATTAAATCTTAACGTAAAGCCAACTTGTGTATCAGATCTTTTGTAAGTGGCTGATGTATAAGGTGTATCAGATTTTCTTTCAAAATAGAAGATAAAGTTTAACTGACTGGAAATCACCATATCAGCTGTAGCTCTTAATGAGAATGATCTTCGTCCACCTGTTACATCATTAACATCTTCAGATAGTTTTCGTATAATATTGATATTATCTTTTATACCAAAATCAGCTCTCAGATTAAGAGTACTATTCATTAACTTACTATTTGTTGACGACTTAAATATAAACGACAAATCAGTAAATCTATATCCCAAACCAATAATCCACTCCTTGCTATAATCCTCAACAAGCTGGTTATTCTCAAAACCAAATGTAAGGTTACGAGATCTGTTATAAGCAAATCTACCAGTAATATTGCTATTTGTTGTAAGATCAAAACCAACAAGTGGTGCAAATTTTTCGCTTATAGATATACCTCCAGAAACCAACATCTCCGACGGAAGGTTTCTCTGTGCATCAAGTTTATCAACATCAACAACTATTACTCCGTCTTGTATATTATAATTAGATCCATTCAGGAACGATCCAATACTATACACCGAGGAGTAACTATGGTTTAGATTAAATGTCTTAAAAGTTTTCTTAAGACCATAGAAAGTTGATAGAGTATTAAATGTTATCTTCCAGTTTGGTGCAGGAATATCTTTAATAAGTTTTAAATCTATCTTACTTGCATCCTGACCTGTATAAGCAGCAAGGAATGCTGGAAGAATAACTTCTTGCGATGTAGAGCCAAATCCTTCACGATACCCTTCGCTATCACTCTTTGATGGATCAATCTCATTATTAGCAACACTCTTTCCTGAATTCAGGAATGCATCAGCTTGTCTATTAGATATAATCTTTCTGAAAGATTTAAAATCTTCATATGCTGATGATTTAAAGTTGTTATCGCCATCCGGGAATTCAAACGCGGTTCTAAGAGTAATAACCGACATTGAAAAGTTTCCGTTATATGTCTGCATTTGTTCTACATTTGCAGGTCCGCCAAATAACTGCTGAGAGTTCTTTGAATAACTTCTATTTGCAGTAAGATCAATTTTTAAACCTTTAATCAATTCAACCTTTGAACGCAACACAAGTGTTTTGTTTGTATTCATTGTATAGTATGAATTAAATCTAGGATTATTTGTTAACCATCCATTATTAAGAGCCTTCTGTCCAAAATTATTATCCTGATATCCGAGAATAAACGGTACTCCCGGAGCAGAACCTGACATTCCAAACCAACTTGAGCTTCTATCATATCCTGGAACAAATGTTCCCTGATTTAATGAATATGATATCCTAAAATCTCTCACACTCATTAATAATCGTAATCCTGTACGTGCAATTACTCTGGCTATCTTCTCTTTCTCTGCAACCCTTCCCTCAATAATAATTTGTGCCTTAGGAACAGCTACAAACGATCTTACCCTTACGGTATTTTTATCTATTGCTTTATAGTCGAGGCTATCAATTCTGTTACCACTATCGTCAACAATCTTTACTTTTACATTTGTTGTACCAAGATTATGTTTAATGCGCTTTGTACTACGAGCTCTTAACCGTTGATTATCTGCAATAAATTGAACATCTATTTTTTTCTTTCTCTTCTTCGTTCTCTCAAGTCGATCAAACTCCTGATTAATACCTTTAAGATATTTTACCTTATTATATAACTTAAGGAAATTCAGTTGACCATTAGCCTGGATAACCGTTGAGTTCTGAATTTTATTTCCAACATTAAGTGTATCTGCAGTGTATGGCATATAATCCCAACTATAGTTTGCAGAATAGTTAATATTTGCCGATGTCCAATCTAACATTGGCAACTTATTTATTGGAACTCTGTAACTAGCATCAATTGTATGATTGTACTGTATAGGGTCTCCCCCATCCATTATACTAGACCATACTTCTTTTTTCCAGTAATCATACTCCGCACTATATCTATCTTTATTAACAACTCCAAATAGTGTATCGGGCTCCTGAATGCGTGAGCGAACAGTAGCTTTATAATCAAGCTTTAGCGATTGAGTAAGATCAAATTTCATAGTATAATATCTGTTCCATAAGAAATCCTTATTAACAGATGTTGGCATATCCAGATCTGGTTGTGTAATATTTCTAAACTTAACCTCTGTATACTGACGTGTAATATCGGTTCTGAACGACAATTGCGATGGAAGATAGAAGAAATTAAAGTCTGATATCAACCTTGTATACTTTGATTTAAGGAAATTTACTCTTTTAAATGGAGTAACTGGTTTAGGACGCATATTATACACATAATTAAATGATCCTTTATATGTCTTACTATAGTTGTATTTAGTATTTATATCTCTATGAAACTGTGAATTATATGAATAGCTCAACGAGAAGTTAGCCGGATCATAAAACTGCGGTTTCTTAGATGATCTATTAACCTGAATATTAGAGAAATTCAAACTTTTACGCTCTGTAAAATCCTGTGCAACAAACTTTATCGAATCTTTCTCCGCTTTAGTATCATAGTTCTTCAAAGATTCATCCAGTTTAACATCTGTATTCACCGGATCATACATAGGGTTTATAAATCCTTGAGAAAATCCAACAAACAGAGGCATATTAACCTTAAGTTGTTCAGGGAAGAATTTACCAAGTCTGAAGTTTGTTGTAATATCATATGAATATATCTTATCTTTACTTAGTTCATGTACTTTCTTATCTATACTTCCAAACCCAGGCATTGTAATACTACCGGCAAGCGATATTGTTGCAAAATCTGCAAGTTTTGTTGTCATTCTACCCGAGGCAGCCCAACCACCCGATTCATCAGGATTAGAGACGCGTAACTCATTAACCCATATTTCGGCAGATTTTGATAAACCATCGTCTGTACTCACAGTTGCAACATTCTGAGCAGGGTTTCTAATACCAATTACCATTGTCTGAATATTTGCCATAGTTGGATTTCCGGCAATACTCAAATAATTCTCACCATCCTTAAGAGTATAACGGGTTGTATACGATACATTAGCATCCTTCTTCATTGCCTTATTTCTTGACAACTTAAGGTTAACAAACTTCTGAAGATCAAGATTAAGCCTGTTATCCTCCGGCCATATAAGCTGTGCAACATTACTTCCAAAAGGAGTAAGGTGCAGAGGTATTTCATACTCATAGTAGTTATCTTTAAAATCAGATCCTAAACGAATAAACAGGTTCAGATCTTTATCTTTTAACTCACCATCGCGTACCGCTTCAGCATGCACCTCAAGTTTCAATTTATTATAACTTCTAATATCAAAAGCTGTCTGTTTATATATAGCTCTTGCATCTCCATCTTTTAAATCCTCAATCTTAATAGAAAGAGCTTGCTCATTTTGGCGTATTGTCTGATTTGTAGTATAATCCTTCTCTCTCTCTATTCCAGGAGGCAATACATATGGAATTGGGCTACGGTTACCATTCTTCTCAATACTAACTGTTGATACTACAAAGTTTGTATTTGAAGATTCCGGTGTAGATAATCCCTCATGCCCTACAGAGAATGATTTATCAATTTTACGCCACTCACTACGCACAAGCTTAAATGTTGCAAAACGTAACACAACCTTATCATTAAAGTTCTTTAGGAACATACGCATGAATCTTATCGATGTAAAATCATCAATTGGACCATATTTTCCACTGAACTCCGATACTGGGATTTTGAACTGGTACCATTTAACCTTTCCAACTGTTCCATTCGGAAGTTTGTGGCTATCATTCTCAGCAATATCTGTAATATATCTTCCTCCTTGAACAAGATCTTCAGGACGCAGACTTATTTTATACTGATAGTATGCCTCCACCTCACTAAGAGTATTATCATCATTAATATCTTCTTTGTCAGGACTGAGCGTTGACGAATTGGCCGTACCTTGTCCTTCAGGAGTATTACCCTGCGGGTTATTATAGTATTTATATCTGTTCAGAATTGTCATCTTTGCCTGATCCTGCGCCGATCCACGATTCGACAGAAAGTCATCACCAGAAGGGTCAGAAATAATTGAATCTCTTCTGGCAGCATTAGTTACATTAGCTGTAATGTAACTTACATAGCTCGAAAAAAACGATTGCTCATCTGTATTATTAAGACCATCTAAACCTATATCCTGATATTGACGCGATCCGGATGTATTATCAAAATATTTTGTAACAGGCTGCTTTATTGGCACACGACCCCATACTGTTGTATCAACATCAACAACAAGAGCGTCCTTAGGCATACCATTCTCAAATGTCTTTCTGGAATCCTTTAATATATCTTCTGATACGCTACCAAGATTAATATACAGATCTCCACCCTTATGATCCGGGTCATATATAAATGGATCCATTAACCAGAACTCAATATACTCTACATTAGATTGTTCAAAGTTATTATTAGTTAGCTTACGCATAATACCAGCCCATCTTGATGCCGGGTTAGCAAGTTCTCCCTGACTATTAATACCAGCTGAATAAGTTGTACTTGCGGTTTCATAGTTATAAGGCCCTCTTTCATCAGGATAATATGTTAGATCAAATGTGCTTAATCTGTTTATCTCATAATTTTGTGACTCCTTTGCTGGGAAAAGCTCCTGTTCATAAACTTCTCTCACATAATGGTTTGATTGCTGATCATCATCTGATTTTATATGTGATGGCGTAAGCGATTCATCTCTCTGAAATATTGGATCTATATTATACCAGGCTAAACGTGCACGGTTAAATCCTGATCCTAGTCCAGTTTCTGACGATTCCTTAAACAGATTTGGCTGTAACTGAGGTACACTGGCAAGATACCACGAATATTTATCCTCAAGTGTCATAGGACTCTCTGCTCCTTCAAAATCATCAAGATATGTAACCCCTGAGTTTCCTACAGCTTTTGATTGTCCCGGCATAAACTGTGCAAACTCACCAGATATTGCAATACTTGAAATCTCTTTTGTCTCAATAAGAGGTATCTTATCAACAAGTTTTGTAAGAAATCTGGATTCTGTTTTATACGATCCGTCAAGACCCCATATAATGTTATGTATTGGTTGATTACCAAAATCTACCTTCTGCGTCAATGGACGTTCAGAAAGACTCATAATGGTTGCTCCAATATTAAAATCATCATTAAACTGATAGTTCAAATGTGTTCCTAAAAGGGTTTTAGTCTGAACATTAAATAATGAGTTACTCTCTGTTGATATTCTTAAAGGTGTCCCTGACTCTAAATACGCAGGATTAACAATTTTCACCCTTCCTAATGTATAATCAACTGTATAGTCAATATTCTCAACAAGCTCTATACCTCCTGCAGAAACCTTTACAGATCCCTTAGGAATATTCATAGCATTAAGCTGTATATCAGACCCTCCAGATGATTTAAATGATCCAATAATTTTAAATTTATTTTTAGCAGTCTGCTCCTTTGCTTTTGTAATTGTTGAATCATAAAGAGCTGTAAATGCATATTTTTTAGCCAAATTAGGATCATCAAATTTATCATAAAGATCCTGACCAAATGGCTCTAATGTAGGTAGGAAAACTCTTCCGTTTGAAGATAGAACTGTTACTCCCTCAACATAATCATAGATAGCATCAGGCGTTGGAAATCCTTGATTATTCACACGGTCAAAACCAAGCACTTGAAGTAACATCTTTTTATTAAGATTTCCTGCTGGTATGTAGTTTATAGAGGTACCTGCTTTATCATCCTCATACATAACATCAAGAAAAAAACCATCGCTGCTTAGCTGATACCCTCCTGTTGCATACACGTTCTTCATCATAAGATGCCATGTATTAAGCTTTGGCGTAATGTTTGTCCCTTTAATAAGTTTAAGCATAAGAACATCTGGAGCCTTCACATCGTTTGAGAATTCACCAACCTGATATGTCTTTCCTCCACTCTGAAACTCAAAAGCAACTGCAAGAACCTCATCATTATTAAGCGAGGTATTAACTGTTACAAATCCTAAATCGTAGTTAACTTTGTATTCTCTCGAATCAAGTTTACGAGCACTCTCTATCTTCTCATAATCCCTACCAACCTTAAAATTCTTAAATCCATTTAATGTTGAGTTTAATGACTCAATTGCTCTTATACCGGGTAAAGCCTTAAGGTCAGTATACAAATCGTTAAGTTTATTGTCTGGCAAGTTCATAGGATTATCCCCGGAACTTACACTATTAATAAATGGATTCGATATGTTTGCTCCACGTTCAGCAAGATCCATAAGTCCAAGAATATTTCTTGAATCCTCAAACTTTGATGTTTTATTGGTAACCCAAACCTCTACTCTTGTAATCTTTATTCCTGAGTTTATTAGCGGAAGTGTTGCTACAAACTTATTATAGTTTTCTCTAAAATATTGAGCTAAGAAAAAGTGTTTATTTGCTTCATACTCATCTGCTCTTATCTCAAAACTCTGAGTTTGTGCACCTCCTTTAACCTCAATTACAGAGGACTCTCCTCTCTGCTGTGAAAACACACCTGATACAGAAAGTTTTCCGAACTGCAAATCGGTTTTAATACCAAAAAGACTCTGACTACCAGTTATAAGAGTTCCACTTAACGGAAATGTAACATTACCTGCTTCAATACGCTGAATAATTTCATCCTCATCTCCCTTGTATTCAATCTTAACATTATTCTCAAAATCAAATGTAGCTTCCGTATTGTAATCAAAGTTTACTTTAAATTTATCTCCTACCTTTCCGGTTACATTTGCCTGAATTTTAGAATCATAATCAAAATTAACTGTGCTTTTCTGATTCTCCATTAACACAGGATTATCCTGCTTATTAATCTTAACTCCTAACGACAACTCCGCACTACCTTGCGGTATAATCTCAATTGCGTTATCCCCAAGAACTTTATCTAGTGCTCCTCCTCCAATTCTCAATCTTCCGCCAACTAATCTGTTGTCGCCACCAGCCATTCGGGCATTATCAGACTTCTCCTTCCAGTACTTATATATCGATTGTTCAAAATCATATGATTTAAATTCATCAACACTCATATATTTTGGAACTCCAAAATCTTTATTTCCTAATTTCTGACGCACTACATATTCACCCTTTTCTGAATCAAAAACAATTTCAAGATCCAGCTTAGGGCTTGTTTTTGGAATTAAAGGACTTTTAATATCTGTAATACTGGGTAACTTCTCTAAAGACGATTTATCTTTAATTGAGTCATTCTCCGGCAGTAAACTTCCTACAGCATCAACTATTCCTGAATATCCGGGGTTGATAATAAACCAAGCAATGGTTAGTAGAAATATAGATGGTAATAAATATTTTTTTAGTATGGTCATGAATATTTTATTATAATTCTTTCAATGCTCTTTTAACTAACTCTTCTACGGAAAGATTATCCGATTCGTTAACAATCTTTTTTAGAACCTTTTCAACACTGTTTTTCATAAATCCCAACATTACTAAAGCAGATAACGCTTCATCTTTATTTCTATTGTGTTCAACGTTCTTTATTTCTATGTTTTCTATACCTTTTGATAATTTATCTTTTAACTCAACAACAATTCTTTTTGCTGATTTTTCACCTATACCTTTAATTGTTTTCAATATTTTAACATTTTCAGATACTATAGCATCCGTTATCTCTGAAGGAGATAAAGAAGATAACATTACTCTTGCTGTATTAGGTCCTACTCCTGAAATAGATATAAGATTCCTAAATACGTCGCGCTCACTTTTATGAACAAATCCGTAAAGAACATGAGCATCTTCACGTACAACCTGATGAACAAAAAGCTTAACTTCTGTTTTACTGCCAATTAACCCGAATGAGTATAGAGATATATTGATAAAATACCCTATTCCATTCACTTCTACCACAATATAAGTTGGTGAAATTTCTGTAACTAATCCTTTTAAATATTCGTACATATAGTGTTTTGTGTCTCTTTCGTAATGTAAAAATACATAAATCGTTGGCTTAGAAAAACAATATCTCACAAATACTGAAATTAATTCTTCATCAAAATATAAAGGGAACAATATGAAAAAAATTTACTACGTTATATTCTTTATCATTTTCTCCTCATCGGCCCCGGGACAAATCACAAAAGATATGTTTCCTTATAATTATGATAAACGTAGAGCTACAAAATCTTCATTCATAAAAATTAATAAAACAAGAATTAAAAACATTAGAGTCTTTGAACCTGTTACCTCCAAAGACTCACAATACAGATACAAAAGAGGTAAGTTTGGTGAATCAATTGATATTACAATAAATAGCAATACGGATGGAAAATGGTATACTGGTAAAAACAATTATAAGATATGGGAAACAGGTATATATGCAAAAGATGCTAAAAGCATTCAGGTAATATTCTCTAATTTTGAACTACCCAAAGGAGGACTATTATTTATATATAATAGAGACAAAACATATTACAGAGGAGCATTTACAAGTGCAAATAATAAATTGTCAAAACGATTAGCTATAGCTCCTGTAAAAAGTGATAAAATTGTTGTACAATACATTCACACAGACCCTTTAGAAGATATCCCAACATTAATTATTGATAAGATAGTTTACGACTTTCTGGGTGTATTTGATAAAGAAGACAAAGGTATTTTTGCTTCAGGAAGTTGTAATGTTAATATAAATTGTGATGAAGGAAGCGCATATCAGGATACAAAAAGGTCTGTTGCACGAATATTCTTTGACGGATATTACTGTACTGGAGCACTAATAAATAATACAAACAACGATGAGACGCCATATTTTCTTACAGCAAATCATTGTATTAGTACAGAAGAGGTAGCAAAAGATGCTGTGTTCCTCTTTAATTATGAGAGCCCATATTGTGGAAGCAATAACGCTTCATCTAAACACTCAATTTCAGGATCTAAATTAATTGCCACAGGAGCAAACAACAGATTAGATTTCACATTACTAGAGCTATCTACGACACCTCCAGAACAGTTTCAACCATATTATCTGGGGTGGAGCTCTTCTGAAAATGGAAACAGATACTCTTCATGTATACATCATCCAAGTGCAGATATAAAAAAGATAAGTATTGACTACGATTCAACTAAAACATCAAATTATGGATCACACTTTCTTACAAACTCGCACTGGTTAATCAGGAAATGGGATATTGGTACAACTGAAGGAGGATCGTCAGGAAGCCCTCTTCTTAATAAAGAAGGACAGATAATTGGTACTTTAACTGGTGGTGAAGCATCATGTTCATATAACTTTAACGACCTATATCAAAAACTATCATTCGCTTGGAATTACTATGAAGCTCCGGAGAATCAACTTAAGTTCTGGTTAGATCCAGGTAATAGTGGTATTGAATCATTTGAAGGATATGATCCATATAATACGGCATCAAGTACCAGAATAAATATTATCCCCAGAATAGCATGTCCACTTGATACTATTGTATACAAGGTTAAACTAGCTGAACATGAAAAAAAGAATACTACACAGATAAGATGGATTACTGATAAAGGAGCAAAAGTGTTTGAAACTGGTAATAGTAATATTATAAAAGTTGTATACAACAGACCTGGCAGATATTCTATATCAGCAACAATAGGAAATACAGAATCTGTGACTCTAGAGAACTCCGTTCTTATAAATCCATGTGCATCAATAAAAATGACCGGAACAAGCTATTGTCCAACAGATACAATTACAATGGAAGCGATTATTGATGAACTGAATGAAGGAACAGAATATAGCTGGATATTTGATGATCAGATAGAGATATTTGAAGGTAATGAGAAAAGTAAAAAGATATCATTCAGATACATTAACTCAGGCGAAAAAAGACCTTCGTTAAATATTAACGATTCATATGCAATATCAACGGATTACAGCATTAATATTCTTAAATCACCTCTTGAACCAATAATAAAAATAGATTATCACAGACTTATTGTTGAGGATGATGAAGATACGAAACATCAATGGTACAGAAACAATATGCCAATAATTGATGCCAGAGAACCAATTTATACAGTATCCAAAAGTGGTAGCTATCATGTAAAAGCACAAAATCTTTATGGATGCATATTAAGCTCTGATACAATAAATATTCCTTATCAGCGAAATAAAGCAATAAACATTGTTAAAGAGATAAATACATATCCTAACGTAGTATCAGAAGGGCGAGCTGAATTAAAAATAGAACTGCTATCCAAAGTAGAAAATGTAACAGTTCAAATAATATCATCATCCGGTCAGGTACTTGTTACACAAAAGGTAAATATTGACTCAAAAAACACCGTAGTCCCTCTGAATTTTGATTCGCTAGAAGCAGGTATATATCTTATATATATTTATTCTGATGCCTTTACAGAGCGATCTAAAATTATTGTAAGATAACCAGTTAGTCTACCACTTTAACCTCCACACTATCACTCTGCCAAAGACCATGATTTGTACAAACGGCCATAGCTGTAAGATTCATACTTACACTAGGTATAATGTAAAAATCAACTTCAAAGTGACTCTTTTGGTTGGCCAACATCCCTGAAGAGAATGAAGCTGTAGCAATTAGTGTCTCTCTATTCCACAACTGTATTGTACTTATATAGTGATCATGATCGTCCGGATGGCTGTACTCATCACCAATTACAACCTTAACCTTAAATTTATCACCACGTTTCACTTCTGATTCACAGATTACATGAGGAGTATGTCTATCAAAATAATCTTTTCGCAACTCTTTCTCTTCTTTAGAGATATCTACTGGTTTAAATACTCTTGGCATAATTTACTTTCAAATTAGTTTTAAAACAAAAATAGAAATAAAAGAGCTCAAACAAACATTTAAATTCACATTTTATCCTGAAAAATTAGGATATTAACTATAAAGACGTACCTTTGCACTCGCAAAAACGAAATAATTTTTTATTTAAGATATATTGCGGGGTGGAGCAGTTGGTAGCTCGTTGGGCTCATAACCCAAAGGTCGTCAGTTCGAGTCTGGCCCCCGCTACTATTGAAGCTTTGATTCATTCAAAGCTTTATTTTTGCCGAAAGGCAATACAAGTTTAGAAGATTAATATCGCAAAATATATTGCGGGGTGGAGCAGTTGGTAGCTCGTTGGGCTCATAACCCAAAGGTCGTCAGTTCGAGTCTGGCCCCCGCTACTAGTTTAAACTTTGGCTTATTCAGAGTCTATTTTGTCGAAAGACAATACAAATTTAGAAGATAATATCGCAAAATATATTGCGGGGTGGAGCAGTTGGTAGCTCGTTGGGCTCATAACCCAAAGGTCGTCAGTTCGAGTCTGGCCCCCGCTACTAGTTTAAGCTTTGATTCATTCAAGGCTTTTTTTATACAGAAAATATTGAACGATTTAAGGTGTTTATAGCGACGGGGTT
>DKJY01000165.1 GCA_002454955.1 Bacteroidales bacterium UBA6680 | reverse complement strand
ATAACCGAGAAAGCGCACTGAAACGAAGCATGTGTAAAAGTTTTCCCATATTCGGGAATGCAAAATGCGAGTTCAATCTGACCATTGAAAAAGAAAAACCAGACAGATTAAGGTGCAGATTAAAGATGGCACAGACCATATTCCGAGACGTAACAGCTCCGGTCAATCCACACACAACCACGAATAACACTCATCATTGCAGAATATGCAGAAGAGGTTATGCCAATATGACTCAGATGTAACAGACAGATAAAGAAGTATATTAACCTTATTGCGTAGAAGGCTTAACCAGATGATATAACATACCCATTAACATTACTATTTATATATAGGAGTGTAGATATTCTATTTATAATACTTTGCATTTAACCACTTTTTACCGATATTGATTGATAACATCCTTATATATGCAACTAACTACGAGAGCTATCGTCATTAATTCGTGTATACAAAACAAAAATTATGAATCGTCTTTTATTTATATCTGTTATGCTACTATATGTAGCCGGACTAAGAGCACAGGAGAGGATATGTTTTATGCCTGATAGACCAGTTATAGATGGTAATCTGGATAATACAGAGTGGAGTAATAATTTGAGAAGATTTAATACTGTTGTTAAGAGTAAAAAACAGAACAGTAACACTCCTGTAAACTATATGCTGGGTTATGGTAAGGACTTCCTATATCTCTATATTGAGCAAGAGAGCCCTATTTTGGTAAAACGAGACAGAGCATACCAGAATGGCGATGGTTTTCATATGGTTATTGGGATGGTTAAGTATGGAAAACCCGATACAGATGAGTTCTATGTACTTGCTTTCTCACCTGACCAGAAATCGTTTGGGCATAAAAATATATGGTATTATAATATTGATCTGTCGTTTAAGAGACTGGGAGAGGAGGTACCGTATAAAACATCTGTTACAGATAACAAAGCATCGCATGAACTGCTTATTCCGTGGAGTTCTGTACACCCTTATCATCCATGGTTCAGAGATGATATTGGTATAAATATATGTTATGTAAAAGCTTTAGGAGAAGAGGATAAGAACTACTACTTTATGTTACGTGATGATAAGATTCAGTATGAGCAGAGCAGACGTAAACTTGTTAAAACGGAGTTTGAAAAGCCAATAACAGGCAATCATATATCTGTACACCTTGACAGCTGTAATACAACCCTCAAAGTACCCCCAAAACTTAAAATATCAGGCTATTCAGATAGCAATAAAGAGTTAAAATATAGTGTTAAGTTGTATTCTGGCGAGAATGTTTTAGTATCAAAACAGTATATTAATGTAATATGCCCTAAGGGGCTATTTACAGATAGAATCAATATAACCAATAAAACCCTTATTCCAGGTGGATACAGGGTAAATATTAAAGGATCTGATAACGAACATAACTTCTATTTTACAGTAATGCCTCAATTCAATTATAAAAAAATGATAAAGAGGCTATACTCTGTAAAGAGTCGAATATCAGAAGGTACATATAATACGTTATTGCTGTATATAAAAGAGCTTGATGAGAAGGTGAAAAAACTTAAGAGTTATGAGAACTCATATGATATCCGTAGAAGGATAAAACAGGTAGAGATTTATGTAGAAAAAGCAGAGTCGGGTATAGATCCTTTTAATAGCAGAAAAGGTACATTCAGACGAGGATTTGTGTCAGATATTGATAATAGCATAAGACCTTATGCAATATATGTTCCGGATGACTACGATAAAACAAGAAAGATACCACTACTGGTATATCTTCATGGTAGTGGAGAAGATGAGAGAACACTATATTATGCGCCAAATATAGAGTCTGGCTTTATTGTAATAGCCCCAAATGGCAGAGGAACATCAAACTGTTACTCAACCCCGGAATCGCAAAAGGATATTAACGAAGCTATAGGTGATGTAATAAAAAACTACAGTATTGATATAGATAATATTATCCTTAGCGGATTCTCGATGGGTGGTTATGGGGTATATCAAACGTATTACAAAAATCCTGACAGATACAGTGCTGTAGCTGTTTTGGCAGGACATCCGGATTTAGGACCAAAGTGGGGTTTTGCCGACGGTAAAAACTTTCTTAAGCGTAAGAATATCAAAATCTTTTCAGATGTAGATATGTTTATATTTCATGGTACTAATGACCGGAATTGCAAGTTCAGCCTCACAGAGGAGCTGGTGTATAAGCTAAAATCAGTGGGAGCAAAGGTTAAATTTGTTACTGAACCAACCGGACATGGTGGAATGAACAGAACAAACAGGGAGCTCTACTTTAAATGGTTAAAAGAGAGAGTTGATAGCGATAAGTGAAAAACAGAAAACCAAAGACAAAAAACAAATAATCTGTTTTTTGTCTTTTATTAGCTCTTTATTTTTGGTTTCTGGAATATCCTACTGCTTTGTGTTGCACAGTTTTGCTATCTCCTGATCTAACATATATAGTCCGCGACCATCAAGACCAATAACCTCAATTTTATCTAATATGCCTTTGAACAGAGCCTCCTCTTCATGCTGTTCTGCTACATACCACTGCAAGAAGTTGAACGATGAGAAATCCTTTTCAGCCAGTGTAAGCTCAACAAGTTTATTGATCATATTAGTTATATGAACTTCATGCTTAAATGTCTGTTCAAAGATATCGCGTATATCTTTAAACGAATTTGGAGGGGCAGGAATAGCATCAATAATAGCTTGACTTCCTGTTTCATTAACATAATTAATAAGACGATGCATATGCTCTAACTCTTCGCGGCTATGCAGATTAAGAAACCTTGCCGCACCATCTAACCCTTTGGCAGTGCACCACGACGACATTGATAGATATAGATTAGAAGCATAATGTTCGGCAGTAATCTGCTCATTTAAATTCTTCAGGATTTTTTCCTTTAACATAGTAGTAATATTTTAATTTATACTTGTTTACCTAATTTAACTAAAATTATTCTATATAAGAAATATCTTTTCAGCAATGAGCTATTGGTTAAGTATTTTGTATCTGTTTAATGGTCAAAAATACGTCTGAACTGCTCTTCGTCAGGTAGATTTTTCGCAATATCTTCAGGTAATTCAGTGTATGAATATGTTGCTACACCCATCGGTCTGTTTACTATCTCTAAAGCATACTCTACTGTTAATTTGCTTTTACTCTTGCACAAAAGAATACCAATACTTGGTTTATCGTCACTATACTTAACAGTCCTGTCTAAAAGATGCAGGTACCAGTTTAACTGTTGACTATACTCTGGCTTAAATTCATTAACTTTTAATTCTATAGCAACCATACACTTTAATCTTCTGTGATAGAATAACAGATCAATAAAGTACTCTTTATCGTCTAACTCTAATCTGAATTGTTGTCCCATAAATGCATAATCAGAGCCAAACTGACCCAACATTCTGGTAATATTATGTACAATAGCATTTTCAAGTTCCTTCTCGCTGTGATGATCTGATAAGTTTAAAAACGAAAGATCATACTCATCCTTAAATTGCAAGGAATAGTTAGCTTTATCTTGCTGACTTAGTGTATTACGAAAATTATTCTGAAACCTCTTCTGTTGATTAAACAGATCCTGTTCTATCTTCTGCTGTAAGATACTTCTGCTCCATGCCTCTTTCTTTGCTTTTTGAAGATAGAAATTACGCTCTTCTCTATCTTTAATCTTACTAAATATCAATATACTATGACCCCAGTGTAATTTGGCAACAGCTTGTTGCCAAATTATATCATTTGAAGTCTCTTCATATATAAAACGCATTAAACGTAAGTTCCTTTCAGAAAATCCTTTTACACCAACAAACTCCGCTTGCAGATCAACAGATAACTGTTTAATTACAGATGATCCCCAGCCAGTTTTGGTCTTTTCAGATATGGTTTTACCAATGTCAAGATAGGCTAATATCATTTCGGAATTAACAGCACTATAACTTTTATATTGAGCAAGTTTTATCCTCTCTTTAAGAGAAATCAGAGTAGACATATACTCTTTATTATTTAGATCTTTATTCATAACTGTTCATTTAAAGAGGTGTATGTATGATACTATACAATTTACAATAATCTGTTGTGTATTTCAAAAGCTAAATAGAGTTGTCTATACAATGGTAATTATTCCAATATTGCATTGGACTGGGTGAAACCAAACATTGTCAATACACTACGGACAGAAACGAAGCATTAGTATGGTTGTTGATGTACTTGATAACTATTATCAATGCGAGTTCAATCTGACCATTGAAAAGAGTGAGTAAACAGATAAAAGCCCAGCTTAACCTAGCCCGATGCACCGCATCGGGTAGTTGAATAACCGAGAAAGTGCGCTGATGGTGCAGATTAAATATGGCGAGCCACAATTACGAGGCAGAATAATTCCGGCTAAGTAACATAAAACCACGAAGCAACTCTCCTCCTTGGAGGAGATACAGAGGTGGGTAAGTATATCAT
>DKJY01000166.1 GCA_002454955.1 Bacteroidales bacterium UBA6680 | reverse complement strand
TAGTTCTCTATTTAATTTTTACAACTATGCCATTACTACAACTTTTTGGGAGATAAATCCTAATTATCAAGCCTTAAAGAGTTGTAGCTTGTAGAATAGTTCTTCTTACATAAGGTTACTTGCAAAACTGTGCATAAAATAAATATACAACCCCTAACTAACTGTATTTATTATACCCCATCGTATTCCGAAAATAGAGTTATCTATAAGCCTTTGTCAGGAATATACTCATCTGTTCCTGTACATCTCCAGAAGTCTGTTTTTATCTGTTTTTCCGTTATTATTTACCGGGAATGCATCAACTGGCATTATATCTCCGGGAATCATATATTCTGGCATTTTTTTAGATATCTGACTCTTTATTATGGCACAGGCATCCTGATTATCTGATAACTCTCTGTTGAGTATTACAAAACTAATTATGCGTTTTATCTCACCATTGCGTGTTACGGTAGTTGTTACTGCTTTATTTACAATATCAACACTCTCTATATGCGATGATATCTCACCCAGTTCTATTCTGTACCCATGCATTTTTATAAGGTCATCCATTCTGCCACAGTAATATAGTAATCCATCTTTTTCATAACCAAGATCTCCCGTTCTAAAGGCTCTTTGTCCGTTACAGATAAAGAACTTTTCTCTATTCTTATCAGGGTTATTCAGGTATCCCACAGATACATGATTACCTACAAGCAGTATCTCAGAAGGATTCTCTTTTGTTGCTTCTCTGTCTTCAGTATAAGCTAAACCTCCTTTTACAGACGTACCTATTGGTACAGCATTGGCAAACTGCATATAGTTGGTTTTATCAAACTGATGCATTGTAGTGGCTATTGTTGCTTCTGTTGGTCCATAACCATTTATCACAATTGAGTCTTCAAAATTGTTAATAACACCTTTTATTATAGCAAATCTCAACTCCTCTCCTAACAGCAAAAATTGTTTAAATTCAGGTAGATTTTCTGAGTTAAAATCTCTGTAACGCAATAATCTGTATATAAATGATGGTGTTGCAATCAGTGTTGTTCCTCTGCTCTTTTTTATATAGTTTGTAAACTCAACCGGATTTGCACCAAGGCTCTTTGATACCAATAACATCTGCCCACCAAAATGGAAGGTACCCAGTATATCGTACATTGATATATCAAACGAGAAACTTGCCTGTGCAATAAAAATGCTCTTATCTGAGAAATCATAATCTGACTCTAACCACATCAGGAATGTATTAAGGCTCTCTCTGGTTATCTGTACTCCTTTAGGTACACCGGTACTTCCTGATGTAAATAGTATGTAACGTACAGGGTCGTTATCTATTGTTTGTAGTCTGGATTCTCTTATATTGTCAGAAACAGATTGTGTAACCTTATAATTCTTATTAACAGTATATTGTTGACCTATATGCAACTCTGTGCTGGTACAGTTTATTAATATGTTACACCCGCACTCATTTGCAATATGTTTAACGCGTTCTTCAGGGTATACCGAATCTACAGCTACATATGTAATATTGTTCTTTATCAGTGTAAGTATACTTATAGGGAATAGAGCTTCTTTATGTCCGTATATAATTACACAGTCGTTCTCAGACGTTTTAAGTGGCAACAGTATATCTTCAAGCTTCTGTACCTCTTGCTCTAGTTCAGACCAAGTGATACTTCTACCTTCTGAGGTAATTGCAATTTTGTTACCGTTTATATTCTGATCTTCAAAGTTGTTTGTATAGAAGTTAAATCTCATTTTTCTTGTTTTTTTATGTTACAGAAAAGGGAAACGTCCGCTAAATATATATAGCGAGAATGCTGTAATATTAAATGTTATAAATATTGATATAACTGTTACAAGCTTTGGGTTCATATTACCAAAAACAACATCTTTTCGCGCCTTTTTGCAACGATAAACATATGTATTGTATAGCAATGAGTAGATACCAAAAAGTGCTCCGCTAATAATAAAATGTTTGCTAAATCCGTTCCATAATCCCATTAACAGAAAGGTGAGAAACAGTGCACTATTCTGACGTAACAGAGGTCTTTTCTTTAATCTCTTTTTTCTTGAGAAGAACATGTAAAGTGGCTTAAAGAAGAAATCATTAAGAAAATCGCCAAGGGTTTTATGAAACCTTCGCCAAAAATCTTGCGGATTACGTGCCAGAAAGGGTTTATTAAAGTTTATTGGTACATCTATGCCAAGCATTTTACCCAACCCTATTGCCATTGCCGAGTATCCTGCAAAATCAAGATAGAGATAGAAGTAGTATGCATACATCTCGTTAAGTGAGCTGAGTACTTCTGATGTTGATATATCTGCATTAAGCCAGTATCTTGATACTGCCTCGGCTAATATAAATTTATGCATTATACCAAATACAATAAGTTGCAAACCCGCCTCAAACGATTCTGAATTAACACCGGCAAAACCTCTCTTTATATCGCTATCAAAACGTTTATATCTGTCTATAGGTCCAATAAGTACAGTTGGGGTAAAAATCAGAAAATTGAGATATTTAACCGGGTTTAGAGGTTTATCGTTTGGTGTACTCTCTATAAATATATGTACAATTCTGAATGCTATATATGATAGTCCGGCAAATGATATAGCACTACTTATTTTGCTGGTTTCCGGCGATATTACAAATGCTTTTACCAATATCATTGGCAATGTTAAAGCAATTACTCCGGGTAGTTTATTCTTTATTTTTACTTTATAAATAAACAGATAGTGCATCAGATATGCATAACCAATAAACACTAATATGTGTACTGGTTTTGGAAAGAAGAATATTGTAAATATCAGACTTAATCCCAGTATAGTATATTCATAAAGATCTCTCTTCTTAAATGTAAACTTTACTATGTAAAGTAGTAGTATTGCAACTGCTGCTACTACAAAAAAGCTATATCCTGTAAATGGTAACATAGTTTAGAATTGTTGATAAATGAACTCTGTTTTAGACGATGATTCTGATTTATTATCTTTATTATATGGGCTATACAGAAACAGATAACCAACAATTATAATAATATATACAACTATATTAAGTGCAAGTTTTTTATAATCAATTTTTCTGTTCATTACTATATAAATTATCGTATATAAACTTATTTACCTTTAACCAAGCCAGGTCGCCCATATGCATTGCATCTATTAAATGACCTTTTGTATACTCCTGTTCTGTATATTCAAACAGATCAAGACAGAGCATTGAGTTATCTGATATTGTCTGTTTTATTTCAGATATCACAGGTCTGTATATTGTAAGATCTTTATAGACATATGGGTTAAGCGGCTGTATTACAAATACTGCATTTATGTTCAGATCATGACATAACGATACCAACATCTTAAAGTCTTTTAGTTCCTGAATATTATCATTTAACTCTATTGCATGTTCTGGTCTTTTCTCTCTTTTTCTAAATTTTCTGTAGTATTTATTTGATACTCCGGCAACATTATTTGAGGTAACGGCTAATCGTTCTGTTATTTCTCTCTCTATATCTGCCCAGTTTATATCAGGTTTTCTGATATTTACATCTCTGTTTTCTCTTATATTCAAGGCTTCGTACAGATTTGTTTCTGTATCAATGCTAATAAGATCCTGAAACTTAAATGCAGGATAATCTATAACAGACGATATTTTAAATCCTGCCATTGAGTTCAGTTCTCTAATATAGATATTAGGATTTAATATATTGGTATAGTTATCGCTAACATAGTCGGCCAGATGATTTTTGTATTTATCATCCAGAATAGTATCGGTTAATATATTTTTTAAAAATCTTGATGAGTTAAATTCAATAAAAGAGTTTACCGATGTTCCGTCGCCATAATCTTTGTTAAACCATCCCGGCGAAATTATAAATACCATTTTTTTATCTCTGGCATATCTGTTAAGTGCCATTAACTGCGATAGCAACGACAAACACTGATTCCCATCATGCCCTACACACAGGGTAGGTATATTAAAATTCTTTGGTAAGAATGTATTTGAATGAAATCCTGAGCTATCTGCACTGGTAAGCTCTGAAGAACCAAAAACAATAAGTGTATGGTTCTTTAATGCATATATTACATCAGCCTCTCTCTGAAGACCATATCTGTAATTATCAAATATTCCTATCTCTGTTTGAGGTATTGATATTTTATTTGTTTCAATAATTACTCTATCAATATCTGTTTTCTTAAATATTATTGCTGAACATACCGTTGCAATAAACAGAGGTAATATATGGTATATTAATGTACGCCCCATCTACTATAAGTTTTTTCATTAATTATATAAATACAAAAACCTTGTATCTGTTTATAAGGAGATTAAAAAGGGTAGAGTAGATCTTACTGTTTACTCTTTATAAATTCTATAATAAGATCAATATTATCAAAATTTTCAATAGATATCTCTGTAAATGGTATCTCTATTCCTGTCTGATCTTCAATTGCAACAGCAAGATCAACAACTGTTATAGAGTCTAGTAATTTGCTACTTAGCAGAGGATCTTTTTCAGCCACTTTTGTAAATGTAAGTGATTCAATCTCGTCAATTATAAATTCTTTAATGCTTTCCATTATTTTATTATTGTTTTTCATTGTTGCTACAAATATAGTAAAGAAGAGCATATAAAAACTTTACGTTATTATCTTAATGCTCAAATAGCAGTAATAATTACAACTCGTAAAAAACAGAAAAGCTCAGCCATTAAACTATGACTGAGCTCTATATGTTGATATATGCAATATAATCTATCTTTTAATAGTATCTGCTCCTCGTTTAATTCTGGCAATAGTCTCCTCTTTTCCTATAACCTCGGCTATCTTAAACAGGTCTGGTCCTTTTCCTGCACCAACAAGACACAGACGAATTGAGTTCATTACCTGTCCCATATTAAGTTCATTCTCCTGAATATGTTTTACAACTAAATCGTGTGCATTTTGCTCGTTAAATTCGGTAATATCATCAAGAATGTTAACAACACTGTTCATAATATCATTCATTCCCTCTTTCCAGCGCTTCTTAATAACTTTAGCATCGTACTCTACAGGTGCTTCAAAGAAGAATGATGCCTGCTCCCAAAAGTCGTGAACAAGATTTACACGCTCTTTAACAAGACCAGAAACCTCTACAAGTATTTCTCTATTTACCTCAACACTCTTTTGATTTAATACAGGTGCAAAAAGCTCTGCCAGTTCACTGTTATCTTTTGATGCTATATACTGATGGTTAAACCACTTTATCTTATCCGGATCGAATCTTGAGCCGCTCTTTCCTACTCGTTCTAAAGAGAACTGCTCAATAAGTTCCTGCATAGTAAATATCTCCTGCTCAGTTCCCGGGTTCCATCCAAGCATTGCCATAAAGTTTGCAAATGCATCTGGCAAATAGCCTGATTCACGATAACCTGATGCCTCATCGCCGTTTGGAGCTACCCACTTAAGCGGGAATACAGGGAATCCTAACTGATCGCCATCGCGCTTACTAAGTTTACCTTTTCCGCTAGGTTTTAGTATAAGCGGAAGGTGTGCAAACTCAGGCGATTCCCAACCAAGTGCTTTGTATAAAAGTACGTGTAGTGGTAATGATGGCAACCACTCCTCGCCCCTGATAACATGTGATATCTGCATCATATAGTCGTCAACTATATTTGCTAAATGATATGTTGGCAGGCCGTCTGATTTAAACAGTACCTTATCGTCAAGTGTAGATGTATTTACCTTTACTGTACCGCGAATAATGTCATTCATTATCACCTCTTGATTCTCCGGCATCTTAAATCTGATTACATAAGGAACTCCCTTCTCAATCAAATCTTTAACCTCATTTTCTGATAGCGCTAATGAGTTATTCAGCCTAGTTCTTATAGAAGAGTCATATGTAAAAGTCTTTTTCTCTGCCTCAAACTCTGAACGTATCTTATCAAGATCTTCGGGTGTATCAAACGCATAATATGCATTGCCCTCTGCAATAAGTTTATCTGCGTATTGTTTATAAATCTCTTTACGTTCTGACTGTTTATATGGTCCAAAATCTCCTCCTACCGAGTATCCCTCGTCAATCTCAATACCACACCATTTAAGCGATTCAACAATATATTGCTCTGCTCCTTCAACATAACGTGTCTGGTCAGTATCTTCTATTCTTAAAAGAAACTTACCATTATTGTGTCTTGCAAAAAGATAGTTAAAAAGAGCTGTTCTAACTCCTCCAATGTGAAGAGGCCCTGTTGGGCTAGGTGCAAATCGTACGCGTACCTGCTTCATAGTGTAATATATTATATTGTTTTGTATTCATTTTAATTAATCCACAAAAATACATTCATATAATATATTATCCGAATTATTTTTCTGATTTATGTTTTTATCGATTTGCGTTATTTAATTTTAACAATTCTGAACGATCTTACTACAATACCATTATTTAATATGGTTAAAAGGTATATTGTGGGTGACAGGTTTACAAAATCAATTATTGTCTCCTCATTATAGAGGTATCCCTGCATTATAATTCGTCCTTCCAGTGTTGTTATTTTATACAGTAAGCCATTAATCTCTATATCGCTAATCCTTATATTTATAAAATTTGTTGTTGGATTCGGATATGCCTTTACATTAATTGTTTCATATCCTTTTATTGTTGACACATTTTTTATTGTTTCCGAATATTGATTAAAGCCCTGATTTACCGTAACTCCACCTATAGAGAATGTTTCTGTAACTACCTCTCCTATTGACCAGTTAACGGCATAGCCCTCAAATCCGCCTGTTCCTCCGGATGTTGATAATACTTTTTGAGATAATAAGTTATTGGCAGATAGTAGTAAAATTATTAGTAGAGTAACCCTTTTCATGATAATACATTTAATGTCAATAAATACTCTGGCACAAAAGGTTATACGGCAAGTATATTGGTTAGTTACAGGTATCTGTATATAAAATCAGGAGTGTACAAAATAGTTATACACTCCTGTTATTTATTGGTTAAATGCAGTTTATTGTTTCAAACAGTTAAGTCAAATAACTTATCTCTTTATTACTGTTTGCATATCAATTATTTTACCATCGCATACAAGTATCACAGAGTAGAATCCGTCTGGATAATCAGAGATGTTAATTGTTGTTTTAACCAACTCTGTATCCAGCTTATAGTTATTTGATACCGATCCTTTACTACTATGTCCTACTAATCTGATATATGCCAATTTAGCACTCTTAATACTATATTGAATATCGATATTGTTACTTGCTGGATTTGGAGATACACTGATAAGTTTATTATCTGTACTCTCTTGTTTATCAGCCTCAGCTGTATTATATGGATTTAATACATCCTGTTTAGGAACATTTATAATAAATGTTTCTCCGCCAATAATCTCGCCTGTCTTAGAGTTCTTTTGAATTAAATGCCAAACATATTTCTTCTTTTTCAGGATAATACCTTCTCTTAATTTTACAGATACTGTTATTGTTCCTGTTGTTTTAGGTTGGAATGTAAGATTATTTATTTGAGCCTTATTCTTATTTATAACAAATGTGTTATCATCTTTTTTAACTATTTCAGGAGATAATTTTGCTCCTTTATCCATAACTTGTTGTAACACTTTGTTTGTTTTAAATGTAACTGTTGCATTCTCAAATATAGGATTATCCTTATCTGCCTCGTCAGCTATAAAGCTAAGATCAATAGGTGTTGCCACACCAAAATGTGTTCCTACCGCAACTGTTGTATTTACTACATTAGTACCCGGCTGAACATCAACAATTGATATATTTTTCCAGGCAATATTATTATTGTTCTTAGTGTTTGACCAAACACTTGTTGTTTCTGCAATATGCATTGGGTCGTTTGCAGATACAATACGTGCCAATAAACAGAAATGCCATGGTTGTGTATTAATTGAATTATAATCAGCAGGATCCGGAACCAGCCATGATGTTTTAACTATAGTCTCTTGCCCCGGCATTAATGGTGGTATATCAATTATTGAAATAATATTACCCATTGGTATATTATTTATGCTATATGAACCATCCCAGTTTGTTGGCCATGATAGTGATGTAGCTGCTTTTGCCCAGTATAGTTTAAGCTTCTCAGCTCCAGTAGATCTCGTATTTCCACGATTCTTAACCTTTACATACACATAATTTGGATCTGTAGCATCATATTCCGGATTTTGGTGCTGTGTTCCTCCATCGTTATTATGTCTTACCCATATATCGCTACTTGTCCACATTGGAGTTGTTGTTATTGTATTTGGTTCTATTCCTATATCTGTATTTGAATCTTTTATATAAAGATCAACAGGAGTCATACTAACTGCCGTATTAATTGCAGCATATGCGTCAATTAATCCATATCCTGTCTCATTGTTCCATGTTCCGTTAGGACGACCTAATGTAAGTCCGTATGTATATGCAGGAAGTTTTTGACATGAACTCTCTAATATATTACGAACCTGAATTCCTGTGAATTGTGGATTTATTGATATGATAAGTGCTGCAACTCCAGCTGCGTGCGGACAAGCCATTGAGGTACCACTTTTATATCCGGTTGAGTTATTAAGTACTGTAGACAGAATACTACTTCCTGGTGCTATTACATCCAGGTCTGTTCCATAACATGAGAAACTTGATTTAACTCCTGATGATGTCAGTGATCCTACAGTAAGAATATCAGGGTTAGAGTTAGCAGGATAGTTTACTGCTCCATAAGAGTTACCTGCCGAAAATACAATTATAGCACCTTTACCATTTCTACCATTCTGTAATGCATTATCTATTGCATCATCTATAACATCAAACTGTACACCCGAACGCCATGAATTACTTATTATATCGGCACCATTAGCCACTGCCCAGTTTATTCCATCGGCACGTTTCATTCTGCTATTAGCACTCCCCATTAATGAGTTACTTACAGACATAAGTGTAGCTTTTGGTGAAACACCAACAACCTGTATGTTATTATCCTTAACCGCTGCTATTGTTCCTGCACAGTGTGTTCCATGGCTTCCAAAAAGCTGACTAGGAGATGAGTTTGACTCTGTATCGTAACTTAGTGGTGATATATTAGCTGCAAGATCTATATGGGTAAGTTCAATACCCTGATCTAAAACTGCAACTGTTACACCATTTCCCTGATTCAATGTCCAGGCATCACAAGCATTAATGTCAAAATTGGGATTACTGCTGTTTTCCAATCCCCATAAACTACCAAAGTCAGGGTCATTAGTACATAAACGGTCATCTGTAAGAAGATCAGGAATTGATGAAGCAAAATATCCGGTTTCAAAGATAGAGTTTGCTACTTGCATTGTATTTCCTACTGTTGACTTTGTACATCTTAACGTATACCACAAAGGCATATATCTGTTTCTCTCAACAATTGTAAGGTTATGTTTATTGGCAACACTTTGCAACAGGTTTATGTCTGTTTTCTTTTTCAACTTAATATATAAGTAATCAGACATACCTATTTTTATACCATTCTGACCTATAAATGATGGATTAACCGTTATTACATTTGTTAATTTTTTCAGATCATTGGCTTTATTAAAATACTCCTTATCTGTAATCTTCTTGCTATATACTATTGTAGCATATTTTATACCCTTCTCACTATTGTACTCATCAAAATCGAGTTTACCAATAGCTCTTACCTGTTTCTCATTCAGGAACTTCTCTGAGACCTTCAGGTTTATTGAACCTTTATCTAATTGTAGATTCACTTTATTACCTTTATAGTAATAATAGTAGTTGTTCTGTGCATTTATCATACACATACTAAGCATTAAAAAAATAGTTGTAATGTAGATTCTCGTTTTCATGCGTCTAAAATTTTTTAACGTTATATGAAGCTAGCACTTTTAATCACTATTGCACGTGTGATAATTTTTTACTCATGCTTTGCTTCATATGTTTAACATCTGTTTTTATTGATATGAAACATACACAGTTTAATCACTTTTCCGGATTAACATTTACCTATGTTTGTTTCAAGTATTCATTCAAATCAATTGTCCTCTTAAAGGATAATTGAATAAATACTCATGGAGGTCTTGTGTTGTAAACATGTTTATTCATAATAATTGATTTAGTTATATCTCACATATAGCCTTGTAAATAAGTGCTATTTTGTTGAGTAAATATTATCTTATCAACTATTCTAAAATGGGAAAACAGATATAAAAGCAAACACTACCTATAAAGGTATGTATTTTTAACGAAGTATCAAAATATGTCTGCTACCGGTAGGTGATTACAAAAAAAGCTCCTAAAAAGGAGCTCTCTTAATATTTTATTATATATATCAGATTAAATCAATCCTTTATCGAATTTAATCTTCACCTTCTCTAACATATCAACTGTCATCTTAGACAAGTCATACTTAGGGTTCCATCCCCACTCTTCGCGAGCACACTTGTCTTCCATTGAATTTGGCCATGAGTTTGCAATACTCTGCTTTACCTCATCAACATTATAATCAAGAATAAAATCAGGATTATGCTTTCTTATTTCAGCTGCAATCATCTCCGGATCAAAACTCATAGCTGTTATATTAAATGAGTTTCTGTGTATTAATTTTGCAGGATCAGCCTCCATTAACTGTACACAAGCATCAAGTGCATCAGGCATATACATCATATCAAGGAATGTATCTTTTCCGAGGTTTGATGTATACTTGTTATATCTAATTGCGTCATAATATATTTCTACAGCATAATCAGTTGTTCCGCCACCAGGAAGTGTAACATTTGAGATAATACCAGGAAAACGAACCGATCTTGTATCAACACCAAATCTTGTATGGTAGTAGTTACTCAATAGCTCACCACTCACTTTACATACCCCATAAATAGTTGTTGGATGCATAATAGTATCCTGTGGCGTATTGTCATGTGGTGTATTTGGTCCGAAAGCACCAATTGAACTCGGGGTAAATACAGCACACTTATTGTCTTTTGCAATATTCAGTGAGTTCTCTAGGGCTCCCATATTTATTTTCCAGGCAAGCATAGGATCTTTTTCTCCTGTAGCAGAGAGTAAAGCAACCATGTTAAAGATTGTATCAATATTGTATTTCTTTACAATATCAGAAAATCTTTCACCATCTAAGGCGTCTAACTTAACAACAGGACCATCAGACAATGCCTGAAGTTTGTTATCATCAAGATCTGTAGCAACTACATTATTAACCCCATAAATTCCTCTTAAATGAGGTACAAGCTCAGAACCAATTTGCCCTCCGGCTCCAACAATAAGAATATTTTTCATCTGTTTATAATTTTTATCCTATGCAGGTAACCTGCAAAATCATAAATATATCCCGGAATACTTCCGATTTGTTTTTCACGTTTTGTAACTCACAAAAATATCTATTTACACTACAAATACATCATAAAAGTGACTTTTTTTACCCATCTTAATATTATGATTTCCAACATATACTTGACTATTTTATTTAAATAAAGTATATTAGATATAAACGCCTCTAAAACACAAAACAACAACACCCATTATTTATCGTATAACTATGAAAACACATCAATTACAATTTATAACTATGAAGTACCTGTTAATAACCTCCTGTGTAGTACTGTTTGCTTCTGTTTTATTAACATCTTGTGTAAAAGATGAGTTTGATACAGATAAAATATCAGACGATATAAAGTGGTCGCCAGATTTTGTTATTCCTGTTGCTTACGCTGAATATAAAACATCAGATGTATTAAATAATAAGTTTCTTGATTCTGATAATCTATCAATTATATTCGACAATAGTAATCTTGCTCATTTAAGATTTGGTTATCAGGATCTGTTCAGCTTAAATTTCGACAAAATCATAAGTTCGTCTGAGATTGATATCAAGGTTCTTGAGGTGGATCTACCTCCTTCGCTTATCGGAAATATTCCAGGTTTGCCTTCTGATATATCAATAACTACTTCTGATGTTGATATATCCTTAAATATGGATAACGGAGTAAAATTAATGAATATTAAATGTGGATTATCTATGCAGGTATCTGTCTTAAATCCTCTACAGACAGATATTATATTAACAACACTGTTTAGTAATATTACAAAAGATGGTCAGCAGCTATCTATTAATCATACAATTCCGGCAAACTCAAACTATTTTAATGAGATAGATTTAACAGAGTTATTAATTGATTTCTCTGTAGATTACCCCATAAATGACATAAATATGTCATCTACATTTCTTGTAAAAAGTACCACTAACACAATAAACACAACATCATCTGATAAGATAATGTTTAGCACAAAGTTGTTCAACCTTAGTATTACAGAAGCCAAAGGTGATTTTGGGAAACAGGTACTTAGCTTTCCTACAGAGAAGATAAATTACGATTTTAATATATGGACAAAGCATGATGCTGATATTGAGTTTACAGATCCTTCTTTACAATTAGGTTTTGTTCAAAGTATGTCTGTACCATTTATGATTGATATTGACATTACCGGATATGATAAAGATGATAACTCTACAATGCTTCATTTTGATCCACTTATTCCTGAAACATCTCAAACAGTTGATGAATTTACCGCACAATTTAATATCAACAAAACTAACTCAGATATTGATATATTTTTCAGAAAACCAGAATATGAGAAACTTGAATATGATGCAACAGTTAAACTAAATCCTGATCCTGTTGATGTCATAAACAATCCCAATATTATTAGAAGTAACTCTTCTATTGGTGTTAATATCAGTATAGATCTGCCGCTTAAGTTCAAAATTAAAAAATATCAGATTAGCGATACTGTAGACCTTTCTACAGATCTTACAGATTTAAACAGAGCAAAGATGATATTCATATCTGAGAATGAACTACCATTAGATATTGCTCTAAGTAAACTATACATAGCAGACAACAACAATATAAAGCTTGACTCTATATCTGATATAACAATTTTTGAAGCAGCACCGGTTTTTACCTCAGGTACAAATATTGGAATGGTTGATACTACAAAAGTTAATAAGGTTGTAACAAATGCAGAGTTAACCAAATCTTTTATCTCACATATGGGCGATAATAGAAAAATTATAATTGTGGGAACAGTTCAAAGTTTTGATGATGGTAATAAAACAGTGGCCTTACACTCCTTTAATAAATTAAAGCTTAGAATGATTCTCGAAGCAACTATAGAATAATATGCATACTATGAAAACAATAAAATATATACAGGTATCTATTCTGTTTCTCTGTTTTTCTCTATTAATGAATGCACAGGAGATTAACAATACATTACACTTTCTAAAAAACAATCCTCAGAATAAATACCTTAATCCAGCAGTACAACGTAACTATAAATCATATTCAACATTCCCGTTATTAGGAAAGATATATATAAACTACTCTAATACAGGGTTTGCATATAATGATATTATTCATAAAGGTACAGGGTCTTTAAGTGATTCACTCGTTATTGATCTGGACAAATTTTACAATACCATTAAAAATAGCAACTATATATTGTTTAGTTCAGAGATATCTTATCTATCGTTTGGTGCAACTCAGGGTAAATCATTTGTTACATTCGATTTTGGAAATAAGAGTGATTTCAGGTTTGGGTTTGACAAAATATTTTTAGGCTATTTTATCAACGGAAATAGTATGTATAGAGGCAGTAATTATAATCTAGGAAGCATTAGTATTAATATGTTATCGTATAATGAAATTGCCTTTGGAGTAAGCAGAATGATTAATGATAGGTTAACTATTGGTATAAGAGCAAAGCTTTTAATGGGTATAGCTAATATTAATACTGAGAAATCTGTTTTCAACATTTTTACATCTGATAATGGCGATGAGCTTATTATTAATTCCGAATATATGATAAGAACTTCGATGCCTGTTAACTACCAAACAGATACCGACGGTTATATTGAAGATTTTGACATAAAAGATAATATTTCAGTCCCAGGAATAGTATTAAACACAAATAATCTGGGATATGCATTTGATTTTGGAGCATATTATAAAATATCTGATAGGATAACTGTTAGTGCTGCAGCTATAGATCTTGGTTTAATAAACTGGAGCGATAACGCCACAGTTCTTAAACAGAAATCAAGCTACACATTCAAAGGAATTGATCTTTCAAATTCTCTTGACAATACCTCTGCTGACTACAAACCCGTTGAAGATCTTTTTAACGATATTGCAGATTCAATAACTAATCAACTTAAACCCACTTATAGCAATCAGAAATACAGGACAAATCTTACTGGAAAATTAATGGTTGCCGGCACATATAATGTTAATAACTGGTTAAGTGGAGGTATTCTTGGCAGAACAGATATTTATAAAGGCAAATGGTATCCTTCTTTAACAATATCTGCTAACACTTATCTGCTGAACGGATTTAGTACTGCAATTACATATACTATTGGAAACAGTAGTTTTAACAATATAGGATTAGGATTAAGTGCAAGATTAGGGTCGTTTCAGTTATATGTTGTAACAGACAATATTCTTGCTCCTATTGTACCCCATAAAACAAGAAACCTGAATATTGTATCAGGTATTAACTTTGTTTTTGGCAGTACTAAAGAAGATAAAGTTACTAAGAAAAATAGTATTGGTAAGGATTTAAATCCAGCTCCTGTTTTAATTGTTAGAGATACAATACTCAAAAGTAATCCTACAGTTGATAGCACACTATTTAAAAATGATGAATCAAAAACTATAATCAAATCAGATTCGATAAATACACCTGTTAATATAGATAGTATTAAGATTATAAAGTTACCTGAAGGTACAATCAAATCTGATACTATTGTTAAACCTATAAAAACCGATAAGGATAAAAAGAAGAAGAAAAAAAGAAAGAGACGTAAAAAGAGAAGAAAATCTGAAAAAGAAGAATCATCAAACTTCTTTAGAAGAATAGAGGCAACCAATGATGATTAAGGTTGCCTCCGATAGATATTAATTTAAATTTAATTAGCCACATTTAGAATTTCCGCAGTCCTGACATGTTAAACATCCTTCCTGATATATCAGGCTGTCAGACCCACACTCACTACACTTCTCATTTTTATTTGCTTTAGTTCCGTTAGGAATAAAGCGTTTAAGTGCTCTCTCAACACCATTCTTCCAAGTGTTTATTGTTTCACTATCAAGCTGAAGTGTACCTACAAGGTTTACAACATCCTGTATCGGAAGTCCATATCTAAGACATCCAGAAATTAGCTTAGCATAGTTCCAATACTCCGACTTAAACATATGTGAAAGACCACCTAGAGTATTGGTATAACCATATTTATCTATATACTGAAAATCGTATCTACTTCCAGTTTCATCTTTTACTTTTATAATCTTACCTGAGGTAATTCTTTTTGGAATAGGAAACATCTCCTCGTCTACAATACCAGTAAATATCTCATACGGGCGATTTTCATGCAGACCAACGAATGCAATCCATTTCTCATGATTATTATTAAATCTTACTATCTCAGCTTCAAGCACACGTGGACGTTTCTTTGGTTTTGTAACCGAAGCAGACTCATCTTTCTTATTATCTGCTGATACCAACACACCTGCTCTGGAACCATCACGATAAACAGTTACTCCTTTACAACCACTCTCCCACGCAGTTTGATACACCTTGCCAACAATATCTTCTGTAACATTATTTGGTAAATTAACAGTAACAGATATAGAGTGGTCTACCCATTTCTGGATAGCTCCCTGCATCTTAACCTTGCTAACCCAATCAATATCATTAGATGTAGCTTTAAAGTATGGCGACTTCTCAACAATTGCTGTCAGGTCCTCCTCCGGCATATTCTCAACCTCTTCTGGTTTGTAGCCATTCATCTCTAACCATGTAACAAACTTGTGATGAAAAACAAAGTACTCTTCAAACGAATCGCCTACATTATCAACAAACGATATTTTTACACCCGAATCATTAGGATTTACCTTTCTTCTACGTTTATAATAAGGAAGGAATACTGGCTCTATTCCAGAGGTTGTCTGTGACATAAGACTTGTTGTTCCTGTTGGAGCTATTGTTAATAACGAAATATTTCTACGTCCGTATTTAACCATATCTTCATACAAAGCCTTATCTGCCTCTTTAATTCTGTTAATAAGAGGATTCTTTGCCTCTTTTTCTGCATTGTATATCTTAAAAGCACCACGCTCTTTTGCCATATTTACAGATGAACGATAAGCCTCAATAGCTAAAAGTTTATGTACTTTTACAGAGAAGTTTATTGATTCATCAGAACCATATCTATATCCCATTGCAGCATGCATATCACCCTCTGCCGTAATTCCTACACCTGTTCTTCGTCCCTCTTCTGCTTTATTTCTGATACTTTCCCACAACAGTCTTTCAACTCTTTTAATCTCTGTTGATTCCGGATCTTTATTAATCTTATCTAATATCTTGTTGATATTCTCTATCTCAAGATCAATAATATCGTCCATTATACGCTGAGCTTTTTCAACATGTTCTGTGAATTTATCAAATTCAAATTCAGCTTTATCAGTAAACGGATTCTTTACATAACTATAAAGATTAATAGCCAGTAATCTACAACTATCATATGGGCATAGCGGTATCTCTCCACAAGGGTTTGTTGATACCGTTTTATATCCTAAATCGGCATAACTATCTGCAACCGATTCTCTAATTACAGTATCCCAGAAAAGTATCCCTGGCTCCGCCGATTTCCATGCGTTATGAACAATCTTTTTCCACAGTTTTTTAGCATTTATCTCTCTCTTATATGTAGGAGAATCAGTGTTAATTGGATATTGTGTTAAATAGGGTTTATTGTTCTTAACCGCAGTCATAAATTCATCATCTATCTTTACAGATACATTTGCACCGGTAATCTTACCTGGAGTCATCTTTGCATCAATAAAATCTTCTGAATCCGGATGCTGTATAGAGATACTTAACATTAGTGCACCACGTCGTCCGTCCTGAGCAACCTCACGCGTAGAGTTTGAATACCTCTCCATAAATGGCACAACACCTGTAGATGTAAGAGCACTATTAAGAACCGGACTACCCTTTGGACGTATATGAGAAAGGTCGTGTCCCACACCTCCTCTACGTTTCATCAGTTGTACCTGTTCTTGATCTATCTTCATAATTCCACCATATGAATCGGCTGGATTATCATGACCAATTACAAAACAATTAGATAATGATGCTATCTGATACTTATTTCCAATACCTGCCATTGGACCACCTTGTGGAATAATGTATTTAAACCTCTCTAACAGCTTATATACCTCATCCTCAGACATTGGATTTGCGTATTTATTCTCAATACGCGCAATTTCCTTTGCCAAACGCTTATGCATTTGGTCTGGATTACTTTCATAGATGTTACCATACGAATCTTTAAGTGCGTATTTATTTATCCAGACAGTGGCAGCCAGATCATCGCCCTTAAAATATTTTTTTGATGCCTCTAATGCATCATCAAAAGTGTAAGTTTTTGGTTTGGTTTCCTTGCTTGTTTGCATTGCTTTCTGTTCAACAGTCATTTTCGTCAAGTGATTGATGATTTATCTTTTTTCTTAAAATTTTAAACATTTGATTTATCGCAAATAAGAATATTTAGGGTATCCTTTTTTGGTAGATGCAAGTTAAGAAGAACATCAAAATCAATCAATAATCACGACCATTTAATTATTAACAACAAGTAGCAAGTACATTGTTAAGACATTGTTTAACACAAAATTAACACTGTTGATATATCACAAATAAAAGATAATTAATAAGCACTTATGAGAGTGCTGTTACAAAAATAACAATCAACTCTCAGGTCACTTCAATAGTGGTTTCAAATGCTCTAAATCACCATCTGTTTTATCAACCTTTATGCTCAACAAATATGCCATAAGAGGATACAAATCTACATTCTTCATCCACTCAGATTTACTACCTCTTTTTATTGAAGGGCCAATAGCATAAAACACTGCACTCATATCTCTATTTTGAGGATCATAACCATGAGTTCCTGCTGAGTATCTGGGCTTTTTACGGTATAAACTCCATGAGCTATCAGCCAGTAGTACAAAATCACCTATTCTACTGTTTTTTCCAAGTACAAGTCTTTTTGGTATATCTCTCCTTTTCCAAACTATTGCATGCGGAACAGACTTAAGTTGTTTATAAAGTTCGTTATATTTTCCTTCTTTAGCAGTATAATAATAAACAGGATTCCCTCCGAAAACTCTTTTAACCAATGAGCTATTTACATACTTATTAATCATTACAGTTCTGTCAGGTGATAATTGTGCCATTCCATGATCTGAGGTAATTACAATATTTATACTGTCCTGTAGATTCAATGATTTAATTGTATTCATTATTCGTCCGGTAAATCTATTCATATCAGCCACAACACTGATAATTTCATCACTTTCAGGTCCGTAATTATGTCCTGATTTATCTGGCTCATGGTGATATAACATAATAAGTCTTGGGCGTTTTGAATCAGGTAGCATAAGCCACTGCTTTAGTGTATCAATTCTAGCGCTATTAGAAAGCTTTTGGTTATAGTAGTTAAAATATGTTGGAGAATATCCGTTTATTCTAGCTTCAGAACCTACCCAAAATAGTGTAGCAGTTTTTACTCCTTGCTTCTCTGCAGCCACCCAGATAGGTTCTCCACCATAAAAAGCACCATTACGTACCGCATTTCTATCAGAAATGCGATATTCTGCATCAAGTTTAGGGCAAAAAAACGAATTTAGTACTAATCCATGATTATCCGGATGTAAACCTGTTGCCATGCTGTAGTGATTCGGGAACGTTTTTGATGGAAAACAAGGTTCACTATACTTAATTCTTCCTCCATTTTTCTCTATTGAATCAAATATTGGAGTACTAGTTTTATTTGGATAATCCCACCTAAAACCATCATACGATATTACTAACAGATATTTTGCTTTTTCTTGTGAAAACACGCTTGAATTTAACCCAAACGTAAATAGTATTAGTATACTAATTAGACTTCTCATATTATGAATATTTTTAGCATAAAAATAGTAAAAGAGAAAACCTTTTTCAGACAATTAATAATATTATATAAAAAAAGAGGGCAAATGCCCTCTTCTATAATATTATAATATGAAGTTTAATACTCCCACAAGTCATGTTCAAAATTGAATATCTCTTCCTCAATTCTCTTTCTTTCCTGAGAGATAAGATAATTTCTCTCAACAGGATCTGTAACTCCTTCGTAAATCTCTTCTAACATCATATTGTTCTTGACATTCTCTTCTCCTACAATTACGCTCTGGAAATAACGTTTCTGGAAAACATCATCAAGACTTAATCTGATTTTATCATTACGTGGATTAAATAACTGTGCATTCATAAAAGCACCACGAATATCTTCATATTTAACCCAGAACAGTGGTTTTACAGCTTTAACCTCGGTATCTCCTTTATCAACCTCAAGAAGCGGACAAAGTCCTAATACACGAACAAAAACTCTTGAATACTTACTATCAAAGAACCACTCCTCGAACACAAAGTATGAAGTAATACTTGAAAAACTATTAACTACATAATCAAGAACTTCAACCTTATTAAGAGAATCTACATCAATCTCTAATTTATCTTTGAACAGAGACTCAACATCAGCACCTTTTGAGAATGGCCATTCATTACCATCATAAAGTTTGACGTCATCATACATCATCTCTTTTAATATATTAACATTGATCTTTGGAGCATTTTCATCTGCAATACCATCACTTTCAAGATATGGTTTAAAATCCATTATTGTTGTGAAAATCTCCTGTGACAAACTTGAACGATCAACATATAGTCTTGGTCCAAGATGAATCATTGGCTGATTCATCTTCTGTCTAAGATCAATCTTTCTAAGGATACGTTTTTTCCATATTACATCTGCCGGACGACTAACAGGATAACCTATTTTACGTCTGTCTGTAGGCTCATTAAGACCAGGATACTGCTCCTTTGCAGTTACTTTTCTGTCTCCTGTTACATTCTGCTGCGCAATACCATCAACCGAAGTTAGTAGCAAAAATGTTACAATATATACCAGAGCTCTTCTCATAATATCTTTTAATTAACAGTTAATACAATATCGTTAATTTCACGAGTTTCTCCATCAGGACCTTTCACCTTAATGTTTTCAACAAACAGTTTTCCACCTTTCTTAATTCCCTTAATCAGGTTCTTTTGCTGTTGACTAAAGTTTGCCCCTCTGTTAGACAACTCGTTAATCATACCACCACGTACTGTTGCAATCTTAAAGCTGATTACGCTAAATCTTAAATCAAAGTCAAACCATTCCGGCATTTTTACAGCAATACCTTTTGATCTTACAAGATCCATACGTGATACTTTTTTACCCTTAACCCCTCTTACACTTGCAAAAGGATCAGGAACAGGTTTTACCCTAAAGTTTTTAGTGTCAATAAGTTGACGTTTATTGTCAATTCGTGCATATACGCTAACCTTACACACACTTCCTTTACCAGGTTTAATAATATATGTACTACCAATCTTACGTTGAGTTCCTGAACTTACAGAAGCTTCTACATTTGATTCAGATACACCAGCAACAGATACACTAACAGGGTTATCAACTCCACGATAAAATACATTCATTTTCTCTGGAGAAACTACAACATTTGGTTCTGCCACCTGATACTCCTGATTAAATGGTTTACGCATAGTACTACCATCTGGTCGTTGCATTTCAATAAGACCTTGATATTTGATTGTACCTACTCTTGATGCAGGAACATCATACATAGCCTTCCCATTCTCAACAGTTAATACCTTATAGTCAACACCTTCTTTACCGACCATTCGGAATACTTCATTTCCATCACCATCAACATCTACATGATACTTTCCAACCATTATCTTTGGGCTCTGCGTAGAATCATAGGCTGCCATTGATATCTCCGATGAATATCTATTACCCTTTATCACATAACTTGATGTAGGTATAACATTAGCCGTAATAACATTAAAACTAAATGATCCCTCATCAATCTGTCCAAGAAGATATCCCAAAATTTCAGATTCACTATTAATAACATTTACCTGAATACTTGAAAGCTGAGGTAATAAAGCAATCAAAGGAATATGATCAAATCTACTATGCTCCCATGTTTTCTTTTTTATAGCATCTTCTTCAGCAGAAACCTCTGGTGCCTCTGTACTTAAGTTTCTCTCAATAGTTTCAATTAATTTCTCATACTTAGATCTATCTTTTTCTTCAATCAGTCCAATAAGAAAATCTTTATAAGAATTAAGTTTCTCTTTCAAAACCTGAGCCTCACCTTTATTATTAGGTCCTATAAACATCTGGCTTCCAACATCAAGATTTCCCTTAGCTTGAATCTTTTCTGCATCTATTACATTATCTTTAATAGCTTCAGCATTCGGACCATCTCCCCGTTTAACAACCTCTATTTTAAGACCTTGAATATATCTATGTAATTCTTCAGACTCTTTTCTTACAAGCTTTGATTTCTCTAACCATTTCCCTGCTTTCTTTGCATTCAGTGATGCTGCTTTTTGAAACTCAACATACGAGGATTCTGTTTCAATCTTAAAGTTTTTCGCTGTTTGAGTAAGTCCATCCTCAACCAAAACAAAAGCATCCAATACCTCAGCTGATACGTTCATTGCTAACATTGCTGTTAGCACCAAATACATCATACCGATCATTTTCTGCCGTGGTGTCTCTTTTCCGTGTCCCATCTTACTTGTTCGGTTTTAGGTTATTTAATATACTCAACAGACGATAACATATTACCGTAAACATCATTCAGTGAGCTTAAGCTAGAGTTCAACTGATCTAACTGAATATTAAACTGCTGTGTTTTACCAGAGGCATCATGTAGCTCTCCTACAACTGCTTTAGACTCTTCAAGCAATGTATTGTACTCTTGAGTAGCCATCTGATGAACAGCATTGAGTGCTGAAAGGTTTTTATTAAGTTCAACCATATTAGTTTTAATATCACCAGAAACCTGCTCAACAATGCCTTTATTCGATTCAAACTCTTTTCCTAATTCAGAAATAGAGTATGTAACACCTTCTGCAGCTCCAACCACGCCTTCAGAAACACGATTACCGGCAGCAACTATCTCGTCTTTAAACTGCTTACCAGCACCTTCAATATTATTGAGGAACATATCGCTTGCGTTATTGACATTTGTTGCCGCTTTTTCATAACTCTCTGCTAGGTTACCAAACGACATATTTAATACATCAGTAGTATTTTTATGATTATCTGCAAAATCTGCTAAATGATCAGATGCATGATTCAGATTCTTTATATATCCCTCTGTTGCAACAGTAGCTTTTGAGATATCTGAAAGAGATCCTGCTGTTTTACTCAGGTTATTAATACTAACCTGTAGTTTACTTGCAGCATCAGGATCAATAGCCGAATGATCAGTACCACCTATTGCCATTCCACCTCCAGAAGCTCCAAGTTCACCTAAAACACCTGTAATTATCTCTTTAATATCATTTGCATCGATACCACTCTTACGAGAACTCTCAGTAACATATTCATCATCATGCATACCTGCTAATTCAGGATATACCAATGTCCAATCTACCTCTTCGTGTATTGGTTCAAAAGCTGAAAAGAAGAAGATAATTGCCTCTACAGACATACCAACTGTTAACATTTCCCCTGCAAAAGGCCAGTGTTGAAGTTTAAACAGAGCTCCTACAATAACTAATGCAGCTCCCCAACCATATAGCTTGGCCATAAACTTTTTCCACTTCTCCCCCTGAACTATTTCACTCATTCTAAGTCCCATCTCGAATAATATTATTAAGTTTTTTAAATAGAGTTTTTTATCTTTTAATAAATTGAATTTTCGCCTAATAGATCACGAACACATCTGAATCCAATATACGATTTAGCAGAATCCTGATACTCATATGCACGAACACCACATTCAAGGAAATATCCAACATCTTTCCATGATCCACCACGAATTACCTTACGTTTTACCGAAGGAGAGTCTCCTTTTTTAGCTTGATATACATATCCAGGACTCATATCGTGAGAAAAACTGTATGTTGTTTCGTCATACGCATTAGCATTCCACTCAGAAACATTTCCGGCCATATCGTATAATCCATATCCATTAGCCTCATAAGATCCAACAGGAACTGTTTTGTAACCACCATCATCTACATAGTTACCCCGCATAGGCTTAAAGTTTGCAACTAAACATCCTTCAACATTTCTTAAATATGGTCCTCCCCAAGGATATTTACCTAAATCAATTCCTCCACGCGCAGCATATTCCCACTCTGCCTCAAGCGGAAGTCTGTAAGCAGATACTTTTGCATTTCCTTGCTTTATAAGCGATGCATTAAGGAAATCAGTACGCCATGCACAAAAAGCTCTCGCTTGTTTCCACGTTACTCCAACAACAGGATATTGATCATAAGTAGGGTGCGAAAAGTAGTTGTTTGTATGAGGATCGTTATATGAGTAAGTAAAATCGCGAACCCAAACAAGTGTATCAGGATAAACATGAACTTCTCCCTCTTTAATAAAATCTTCACGTCCTGTAATAGGCACTTTGTTTCCAGTTTCATCAACCCAGTAACCATTATACTGACCCGTTCCGGCATCGTACATATTTCTTGCCTTCGCAGCTAGGTTAATATCAATCCAATAGTATCTGTATACCAATTTTCTTGTATCAAATTCTTTTTTACCAAACAATCTGTCTTTTGGCTGATAAATGAATTCTTCAATTACGTCTTTAACCTCGTCATTATCAAAATCAATCTTTGCATCCCAGTTAATTCTAAGCTTATCATCCTTATCAACAAGTTCGTTATCATCCCTGTCAAAAAGTCTGTATTCCTCACTTCGGTCTGCAAGTTCTTTTCTTATTAATGAGTCTTTAACCCAATAAACAAATTGTCTGTACTCATTATTAGTTATTTCAGTATCGTCCATCCAGAACGATGGTACAGAAACTGTTTTTGATGACTGATTAAAAGCCCAGTTAATATCATCATCATTCTGTCCCATGGTGAAGTTACCCATAGGTATCCTTACCATACCAAAAGGCTCCGGCTCTTCGAAACTACTCCTTCCTGAAATTCCAACAAGCTCTCCCCCATTATAACTTCCACAACCTTGAAGCAGGAGGGTTACAATAAAACCTATGTAAAGTACTCTTTTCATAATTAAGTAATATTTTTAACGCAATTGAAGATACTTATTTAACAATTTACAAGAACCTAATACTTCTGTAATTCTTAGGTGCTTTTTCTTTTCTTAGATTAAATCCGTAAACAATCATCAATTCATGTGATCCACTATTAGCCTTTGATAACTTTGATGTTGTATAGTCATACGAATATCCAATCTTTATATCTTTAAGCAAAATTATTCCGGCCATTCCCGAAATAGCATCTGCTACTTTATAATTAACTCCTAACCAAAACAATTTATTGTATTCAAATTTACATCCAACATTCATATTTGACGTTGTTATATTTGTTGACAAGAATACAGATGGTGTAGCAATCCATTTAGGATTCGGCAATTCTATATCGTAACCTGCCGATAAGTGAAACATCCGCGGTGCTTTTGCCGAGGTGTTAAATCCACTTAATTTATGCCCCAAAAGGTTCGTCGCCGACAAACCTACATACATCTTATCAGTATAATAATGTACCCCAAATCCTAAATCAAAAACAGCATTAGATACATCATCTCCGGTTGCTGTTAACAAAGGATCTCCATCATTGTCCGGTTTAAGTTTATTTTTATCCAGTTTATTATTAACGTAGCCAAAACCTACTCCAACTCCAAGGTTTCCTAACCCCTTAAGCGGAAGATGTACAGCCCAAGCTCCACTAAAAGCTATATTTGTATTTACTCCAAATTTATCCTGTACAACATTAAACCCAAATCCCTGATTAACATTAAACAGACTAAACGGAACATTAGCACTTGCCGTAGAATAACTCGGTGCACCATCCATTCCAACCCATTGAGTACGCATACCTGCCATAACAATCATCTTATCGCTACTTCCCATATATGCAGGATTGAGCGATGTGTTATTCACAAAGTTGTGCGTATAAAACACGTCGGTCTGGGCAAATGTAACATTGTGAACAATCAACAACATTACAAGGATTTTAAGTTTAATTTTCATAAGTTTTACTAGGTTACCCTTTCCTTTTTAATAACTGCTAAAATAATTAAAAATTGCTAGGAGACAAATAAATTGTCATCACACACCGATATCTTAAACAAATAAACTAAATACAACAACATTTATTGTAACAATTGGCAAAAATACAATTTATCTTCACTTTCTGAAGATATTTTCTACTTCTTTTTTGTACTCTTTTTTCTTGTTACTTTTTTCTTTGGTTCAGCCGATTTTTTTATCAAATCAACACAATCTTGATACGAAAGATCTTCAGCTACAACATCTTTTGGTATCTTATAATTCTTCTTTTGATAAGAAATATAAGGTCCCCAACGTCCGTTCAATACCTGTAAATCTGGTTCCTCATCAAATGATTTAATAAATTTTTTCCTATCAGCCTCACGTTTCTCTTCAATTAGTACTATTGCTCTTTCTAACACAACATCATAAGGATCATCAACACCTTTTTTTAACGACACAAATTTTCCATCATGTCGTACATATGGTCCAAATCTGCCAATTGCAACAGTTACAACTTTTCCCTCATACTCTCCTAATTGTCTTGGCAACTTAAATAATTCAAGTGCCTCCTCCAGAGTAATAGTCTCAAGATGTTGCCCTTTTCGTAAAGCTGAATATTGTGGTTTCTCCTCAGAGTCAGATGATCCTAACTGTGCCATAGGTCCAAAACGACCAATACGAACCGAAACTGGTTTACCTGTGTTTGGATCGTTACCAAGTATTCTTTCGCCACTATCTCTCTCTGAGTTCTCTAATGTATCAACAACTTCATCATGAAAAGGTTTATAGAACATGTCAATCATTTTCTGCCACTCTATCTTTCCAATAGCAATATCATCAAATTTTTCCTCAACACTGGCAGTAAAGTTATAGTTAACAATCTCTTCAAAATTTTTAAGCAGAAAATCATTAACAACCATTCCTATATCATTCGGGAAAAGTTTATTTCGTTCTGCTCCTGTGATCTCTGTTTTTACTTTTTCTGAAACATCACTTTGTTCAAGAGTAAATACAGAGTATTTTCTCTCCTCTCCATCTCTATCCTCTTTAACAACATACCCTCTGTTCTGTATTGTTGATATTGTTGGTGCATATGTAGACGGTCGTCCAATACCCAATTCTTCAAGCTTTTTAACCAACGATGCTTCTGTATATCTCGGAGGTTTTTGTGTGAATCGTTCAGTACACTCAATCACTTTATAAATAAGCTTATCTCCCTCCTTAACCGCAGGCAATAATCCTTTTACCTCTTCGTCTGTTTCATCATCTGTTGACTCCATATAAACCTTAAGGAATCCATCAAATAGCAATACTTCACCGGTAGCAACAAATATTCTATCTGAATTTGATATATCTATGTTTATAGTTGTCTTTTCAAGTCTTGCTTCACTCATCTGCGATGCAATTGTGCGCTTCCAGATAAGCTCATATAATTTTGCTTCTGCTGATGATCCAGAAACAGTCATATTCTCCATATATGTTGGTCTGATAGCTTCGTGAGCCTCCTGAGCACCTTTTGTTTTTGTGCTATATCTGCGCGGTTCAGAATACTCACTTCCGTACTCATCAGCAATTACTTTTTTGGCTGAAGCTACAGCTGACTCTGACAGGTTAAGAGAGTCTGTTCTCATGTAAGTAATCTTTCCTGCTTCATATAGTTTCTGTGCAACCGACATTGTTTGCGCAACAGAAAAGCCCAGCTTTCTACTTGCCTCTTGCTGAAGGGTAGATGTTGTAAACGGTGCTGCTGGTCTTTTCTTAGAAGGTTTCTTTACTATAGATTTAACAGCAAATTCTGCATTTGCACAATCATTCAGAAATACCTTCGCTTCGCCTGCAGTATTAAACTTCTTGTTAAGTTCAGCTTTAAGATCTCCTCTATCCGAATTAAACAATCCTGTTGTTTTAATAAACGGAGATGGTTTAAACACCATTATCTCACGTTCTCTATCAACTAACAAACGTACAGATACACTCTGAACTCTACCTGCCGATAACGATGGTTTAATTTTTTTCCACAACACAGGAGACAACTCAAATCCAACCAAACGATCTAAAACACGTCTAGCCTGCTGTGCATTCACCAAATTAATATCTATATCACGAGGGTTCTCTATTGCTCTTACAATAGCCTCCTTTGTAATCTCATTAAAAACAATACGTCTTGTCTTCTCTGGTTTAAGTTTAAGTACTTCATAAAGATGCCATGCAATAGCCTCCCCTTCGCGATCTTCATCGGAAGCAAGCCATACCATTTCAGCCTCTTTAGCACTCTTTTTCAACTCAGAAACAACCTTTTTCTTATCGTCAGACACAATATATTGCGGCTGATAGTTGTTCTCTATATCAATACCAAAATCTTTTTTAGCAAGATCTCTTATGTGTCCAAAACTCGATTTAACAGTAAACCCCTCTCCTAAGAATTTTTCAATTGTCTTAGCCTTTGCAGGTGACTCAACAATAACTAAATTTCCGCCCATTTAAACAATTCCTTATTATATATCAAAAGCAAAACCAAATACAAAGTAAAGTAAATAGCTAATCAGAATCAAAATTTTATATTAAATATTATTTATATAATTTTGTTCAAAACATATTAAACTCTCATGAATATAAGTAAAAAAACCAAGAAAAGGTTCCTAATCACATTTTGGTCGTTGGTAATACTACCAATTTTTTTTATTGCTATACTGTTCTACCTCATATCATCTGATATATTTGGAAAACTTCCAAGTTTTGAACAGTTAGAAAACCCTAGTAACAATTTAGCTTCAGAAGTTATTTCAGAAGATAGCAAAATTCTTGGAAGCTTCTATTATCAGAATAGGTCATACGTAAACTACGAGGATCTTTCACCTAATCTTGTAACCACATTAATCACAACTGAGGATGTACGATTCAGATCTCATTCTGGTATAGATGCAAGAGGTACATTCCGAGTCTTAACAAAAACTATTTTGCAAGGCAACCGAGGCTCCGGAGGGGGAAGTACAATTACTCAACAACTTGCAAAAAATTTGTATGGACGAGATACAACAACATATAAAAACAAGTTTGACAGAATGTCGAATATTGTTCTTATTAAACTAAAAGAGTGGGTTACTGCCGCAAGATTAGAAAAAAGTTATACTAAGAATGAGATATTAGTTATGTACCTGAACACTGTATTCTTTGGTAACAACTCATATGGAATTAAATCTGCTGCTAAAACATATTTCAACAAAACTCCAGGGGAATTGAATATTGAGGAATCTGCAATGTTGGTAGGTCTAGTAAATGCTCCTTCAAGATACAATCCTGTAAGACATTACGATGTTGCATTAGAAAAAAGAAACAGGGTTTTAATGCAACTTTTAAAATATGAGAAGATAAATAAACATCAATATGACTCATTAGCAACAAGACCTATTGATTTATCTAATTTTAAGGTTCAAAATCACAATCAGGGACTGGCAACTTATTTCAGAGAGTACTTAAGAACAACTATGAACAAAAGTCATCCTAAGCCAGGGATGTTCTTCACTGAACAGCAATATCTGGATGCTTTACAAAAATGGGAAAACGATCCTTTATACGGATGGGTTAATAAAAACAGAAAACCAAATGGCGATTCATATAGTCTTTACAGAGATGGATTAAAGATATATACCACAATAAACTCTAAGATGCAACAGTATGCTGAAGAAGCTGTTGATGAACACCTTGGAAAAACTCTTCAACCTGATTTCTATAACGATCTTAAACGAAGAGGTAACAGCAGAAAAAAACCATTTGATCCTGAGTTAACAAAAAAGGAAATTGACAATATACTTACCCTTGCAATGAAAAGAACAGAGCAGTATAGGATTATGAGAAACAGTGGTGTATCAATGGACAAAATAAAGAAATGGTTTAATACTCCGCGCGAAACAAAGTTATTCTCTTGGTCTGGTGATATTGATACTATAATTTCACCAATGGATTCTATACGGTATTATAAGCACTTTCTTAGAGCTGGTATGATGGCTATGGAACCAGGTACCGGAAGGGTTAAAGCTTATATTGGAGGAAACGATTATAAATATTTTAAGTTTGATGCAATTACCAGTCAGAAAAGACAAGTTGGCTCTACAATAAAGCCATTCCTGTATACTTTGGCTATGCAAGAAAACTACTCACCTTGTCATTTAGTACCAAATGTTCCACAAACCTTTGCTGTTGGAGACACCACTTGGGCTCCAAAAAATGCCGGTAGCTCTAGAGCTGGCGAAATGGTCTCTCTACAATGGGGCTTAGCAAAATCAAATAATAATATATCAGCATGGTTGGTAAAACAGTTTACACCACAAGCAGTTGTTGATATGGCACACAGGTTAGGTATTGAGAGTAAAATAGATGCTGTTCCATCAATAGTTTATGGTGTAAGTGACTTTTCATTATTTGAGATGGTTGGCGCTTACGGTACTTTTGTTAATAAAGGAGTACATACAAAACCAATATTTGTTACAAGAATAGAGGATAAAAATGGTAATATTCTTGCATCGTTTGAGCCAGAACAAAAAGAGGCTATTGACGAACAAACAGCTTACCTTATGATTAAACTTCTACAGAATGTTGCTAACAGAGGAACTGCTACAAGGTTAAGGCATACTTATGATTTAAGAAATGAGATGGGAGGAAAAACTGGTACAACACAGAACCACGCCGATGGTTGGTTTATGGGTGTAACCCCTAATCTTGTTGGAGGTGTATGGGTTGGTGCAGAAGACAGAAGTGTACACTTTAGTACAATAACAAAAGGACAGGGAGCAAATATGGCTCTTCCTATATGGGCTATATTCCTTAAAAAAGTATACAGTGATCCTACAATGACTGTTAAGAATACAGATACATTCAGACAGCCTCTAAACTTTGATTACGAACTTGATTGTGATGACGATAGTAACGAAGGTGATAGTAGCGATGATGAGAACCTGTTTGGTTCTAACTAAAAGATTTTAACCTTAAAAAAGTAGATCAATATTGAAATTGATTCTGCTTTTTTAATATTATTGGTTTAATATATTGACTTTATAAGTTCTTTAGTATAATCCGATGAAGGTGACACAAACAGTTTATCTGCCTCTTCTATCTCAATCAAACTACCATTTTTTAACACCATAATTCTGTCAGACATATGTTTTACAACGCTCATATCATGCGAAATAAAAATTAATGAAAGGTTCATGTCTTGTTTAAGTTCATTAAGCAAATTTAAAATCATTGCCTGAACAGATACATCAAGCGCTGATACAGATTCATCGCATATTATTATGTCAGGATTTATGATTAACGATCGCGCAATACCAATTCGTTGTCTTTGTCCACCAGAAAATTCGTGCGGATACTTTATATAAGATTCTTCAGGCAGACCGACACGTTGAATAACATCTTTCACTTTCTTCTTATGACCACTATAAGAGCCAGATTCATGATAATTAAGAACCTCTAATATCGCATCTCCTACCCTCATCTTTGGATTTAGTGATGAGTAAGGATCCTGAAAAATCATCTGTACTCGTTTACGCACATCTTTATTACTTAATTCGGTTCTCTCTATTCCGAACAGTTTATATGAATCATACTCAGATCTCAACAATTGATTAAGCGATCTCCCTATAGTCGTTTTCCCACTTCCTGATTCTCCCACAAGCCCAAGAGTTTCTCCTTTAAACAAATCAAATGATATATTTTCTACAATACTTTTTCCTCCTTTCAACTTACCAAATAAATTACGCTTTCTATCAATTGTTACATTAAGATTACTTACAGACAAAATTGGCTCACTATTATACACTCTTTTATGTTTTGATTCTCTAATGCTTATATCCTCAAGAATCGGGTGAAATTGTCTTTTAGCCATAAAATCACTAACAACTGGAAGAGTTTTAAAACGTTTATCCTTTGCTGGCTTACAAAACAATAACCCTTTTGTATATAACGACTTTGGATTATTAATTACCTGACTACATTCCCCGCACTCAATAACACTCCCATTTCTCATTACAATAATTTTATCTGATATTGCAGAAACCACATCAAGGTCATGTGATATAAATATAATGGACGTCCCTCTTCTTCTCTTAATTTTTAGTAAAAGATCAATAATCTCACGCTGTACTGTAACATCAAGAGCTGTAGTGGGCTCATCGGCTATAATAATATCTGGATCGGCAGCCATAGCCATAGCAATCATAACTCTCTGCCTCTGTCCTCCTGAAAGTTCATGCGGATATTTACCGTACACAATGTCTGGGTCTGGTAACAGAGCCTCTTTAAAAAGTTTTTTTACAGCCAGCATCCTATTTACTATAACCTTTTTATCTAAAGCTTCATATACCTGCTTCCCACACGTCATTGATGGATTAAGAGATGTCATTGGTTCTTGAAAAACAAACGATATTCTGTTTCCCCTATATTTGCGAATTTCTTTTTCTGACAAGCTATATAAATCGACCTCTTTATCGTCATCAGAAAATAGTATTGCTGTTCCTTTCTCTATTTCTGAATTTTTTGGTAGGAGTTTAAGAAGAGACATTACCGATACTGATTTACCAGATCCTGATTCACCAACAATACCAACAACTTCTCCTCTATTAATACTTAATGTAAAATCATTAACTACATTTTTCTTATCAAATGATATTGTCAGATCTTCAACCTTTAGAATCGGATTCATAGAAATTAGTTTGTTATGCAAAAAGACTTCTCAGAAACTCCTCAATTTTTGATATTACAACAACATCAATGTTTCTGTTTTTAACATCAATATCTTTATTATACTTTGATATAAATATCTTTTGAAACCCTAGTTTTTCTGCTTCTGATATACGCTGTTCTATTCTTGCAACAGGTCTAACCTCTCCTGACAAACCTATTTCACCTGCAAAACAGAACTTTGAGGAAACTGCTATATCTGCACTTGAAGATAATATTGCTGCAATAACAGCAAGATCAATAGCTGGATCATTAACCTTAATTCCTCCGGCGATATTAAGAAATACATCCTTTGCCGATATTTTAAAATTTGCTCTTTTTTCAAGAACCGCTAATAACATATTTAATCTACGTGTATCAAATCCGGTTGCAGAACGTTGCGGTGTTCCATATGCAGCGGTACTAACTAATGCCTGCACCTCAATAAGAAACGATCTTCCTCCATCAACTGTAGCTGCTACTGCTTGTCCGCTAAGGGTATCATCGTATTCTGACAACAAAACCTTTGATGGATTCAGAATTTCTCTCAAGCCATCAGACAACATCTCAAAAATTCCTAATTCAGAAGTCGAACCAAATCTGTTCTTTTTACTCCGTAAAATCCTGTAATTATTGTGCATATCACCCTCAAACTGCAATACTGTATCTACAATATGCTCTAACACTTTCGGTCCGGCAATATTTCCATCTTTTGTTATATGACCTATTAAGAAAACAGGTACTGCATTTAACTTTGCATACTGTAGTAGTCTGGACGTACACTCTCTTACCTGACTAACACTACCAGGAGCAGAGTCAATAATGTCTGTAGCAATTGTTTGTACAGAATCCACAACAACAATATCTGGCTTAACGTTATCAAATTGTGTAAGAATATTTTCTAATGACGTTTCACTTAGCAGATAACATTTGTCATTGTTTACACCAATTCTCTCTGCCCTTAGTTTAATTTGCTTTACGCTCTCCTCTCCTGAAACATACAGTACAGTATTGTTAAGCATCAAAGCCATCTGCAAAATAAGTGTAGATTTTCCTATTCCTGGTTCTCCACCAAGTAGAACCAACGATCCTTTCACGAGTCCTCCCCCCAGAATACGATTGACTTCACCTAACTTTATATCTATTCTCTCTTCTGTACCTAGAGTAATATCCTTTATCTTTTGTGGTCGTTCATGCGAAATAAGTTTTCGAGGTAATATCCCGTCGCCTTTTTTACTACTGATAACTTCTTCTGTAAAGGTATTCCACTGTCCACATGCGTTACATTTCCCAACCCATTTTGGCTCTTCATGTCCACAATTACTGCAATAGTAAGCAATCTTTGTTTTTGCCATCATCCATAGTTTACTGCAATATACATAATATGATAATAAAAAAGGGTATCCGATCTTTCGAATACCCTATATAAGTATAAATAAAAAGCTATAAAATCTTATTCACTGTAGCATCCGGAAAAACCAGTGTAGGCTTAAATCCTTTAGCTTCCTCAAAGTCAATTGATGCATACGATATTATTATAATCACATCTCCAACAGCAACTTTTCTGGCAGCAGGTCCATTAAGGCAAACATTACCAGAACCTCTCTCTCCTTTTATAACATATGTCTCCAGCCGCTCTCCGTTGTTTATATTAACAATCTGAACCTTCTCATTCTCTATAATGTTCGCGGCATCCATCAAATCTTCATCTATAGTTATGCTACCCACATAATGAAGATTGGCTTCAGTTACAGAAACCTGATGTATCTTAGATTTAACTACTTCTATATTCATGATGATGCAAAATTAATAATTTAATTTAATATTATCGATCAATCTGACTTTTCCTGCATAAACAGCAACACAACAATTAATATTCTTGTCTTTCCACTCATCAATACTAACTAATGTATCAGACTCTACGATATTGACATATTCAACAATAAACTTTCCTGATTTTGTAATACGGTTTTCTATCTCCTTTTTAAGATCATTCACCGTTATTTTTCTATAGTTCTTTTTTGCCCAAATAAGTGATTTATAAATAACAAAAGCTTGTTTTCTATAATTTTCTTCAAGTAACATATTTCTGGAACTCATTGCAAGACCATCTGACTCCCTAACTGTCGGGCAACCAATTATCTCAACATCAAGACTTTCAGCTATATACTTTATAATAGAGAGTTGTTGAAAATCCTTCTCTCCAAAAAAGGCCTTATCTGGTTTAACAATATCAAATAGTCTGGAAACAACATCAACCACTCCGTCAAAATGCCCAGGTCTAAATTCTCCCTCCATTACAGTATCTAAGCCATTCAGGTCTACAAAAAACGACCTTTTATCATGATAAACATCTTCAACATCAGGAATATAAACCAAATCACACCCATGTTGTTCTAGATATTTCAAGTCATTTTCAATTGTACGCGGGTAATTTTTTAAATCATTAGCATCATTAAACTGAGTTGGATTAACAAAAATACTTGCCACAATATAATCTGCATTCTCAACAGCAAAGTCAATAAGAGAACAATGTCCGCTATGCAAAGCTCCCATTGTAGGAACAAATCCTATAACACTTTTCGCTGCTGCTTCGTTAAGCCTCTCTTGCAATTCAGCTCTTGTTTTTACAACTATCATATAAATTAAATATCTGTATCAATCAGCTGCAAATATAGTTGTAAAAATGAAACAAAGATGTAATTCTTTATCATTCACCATAGCTAAATGCACTAAAGTGTTGCATAAGAATACAGATCAATCAATATTTTTACTACTTTTGTCTAATTATAATAATTGTATCGAAATGGAAAAGAAAAGAGTTTTGTTTATCTCTCAGGAGATTACTCCATATCTACCGGAAACTAAGATGTCGAGAACGGGAAGATATCTTCCTCAGGGAATTCAGGAAAAAGGGAAAGAGATTAGAACCTTCATGCCTAGATATGGTTTGATTAATGAAAGAAGAAATCAGTTGCATGAAGTGATCAGACTTTCAGGAATGAACTTAGTGATAAACGATACTGATCATCCATTGATTATAAAGGTTGCATCAATACAAGCTGCTAGAATGCAGGTATATTTTATTGACAACGAAGATTATTTTCATAGAAAGCATATTCTAACTGATGACACTGGCACGTTCTTTGCTGATAATGATGAGAGAGCAATGTTTTTTGCTAAAGGAGTTATTGAAACAGTAAAAAAACTAAGATGGTCTCCAGACTTAGTTCATTGCCAGGGAGTTATCACGGGACTTGTTCCTCTTTTCTTAAAGAAGGAGTACCATGACGATCCTCTTTTTGAAAACACTAAGGTTGTTTACTCTGTAAATAATGATGAGTTTAATGGGGAGCTTGATAAAAACCTGATGAAGAAACTCGAAATGGAAGGGTTCAAATCAGATGATGTTAAAACTGTTGAGACACCAACTTTTGAAAATTATTCAAAATTGGCAATAGATTATTCTGATGCTGTGATTCAAGGAGCAGAAGATATTAATAAAAATGTTAAAGATTATATTGAATCAGCTAAAAAACCGTTCTTATCATATGTGGACGAGGAAGGTTACATAGGTGAATATAACAATTTTTACGACCAAATACTTTAATTAAAGATGAATCTAAAAATCCTATTACCAACGACAATGATAATTTTATTATTGTCGCTTTTTGCGTGCAAAAAAGAACTTACTGATCTCGGATCTGATCTTGTTACTGATGGGGAGAAGATTATTTTTAATATTGATACCGTTTCAGGTTTCGATATGAGAATGAAAACAGGAAAAAGTGTTTTATACAGACAAAACAACCATACTAATTCTTACGCAGCCCTATTAGTGGGTCAACGAAATGATGAACATTTTGGATCTGTTCGATCAGAGTTTTTAGCAGAAGTTATAGCGTTATACTCTGACGATCTTCATGGAAAGATTGAGAAAGTTGACTCTGTTGTTGTAAAAGTATACAGAAACAAAGAACAAATTCCGGATCCTAAGTCCAAAGGGAACGAGATAAATTTGAGATTATACACTCTTACAGACACCCTTGGTAGTGAAACGTTTACAACCCCTGAGTTTTTCTATACTAAAAAGAAAGCAGAAGAATTAATCAGTACATCTGTTTTACAAGCCACAGTTCCTGTTAAGGATAATGGTGACACTGTTACTTTTGCTAATTTAGACAAAAAAATTGCAGAAAAAATGCTTATCAATGATGATATTGAAATTCTGAAAGATTCTAAGAAGTATCGCATGAATTTTCCTGGATTCAGATTATCTACAGAAAACAGTGATCCATCAAATGATTTTTTTAGCAGGTATACCGATTTAAAAACTGTAATCTATTATTATGAAAAGGGCAAAACGGAACCTAAAGATAGAAAGAAGATAGAGATAAGTTCTCATCTTTTCAGATCAGGAATGTTTATGTTAAGAGATTATAATTCTAGCGTTTTTAAAGACATTCTTGATCAGGATAAATCAAGTAAAGATGTATATCTTGGTAACTTGGGTGCACCATATTTAGAAATGACTATTACATCTATTCAAGATTGGGCTGACAATAGAGGTAGTGATATCGCTATCAATAAAGCTGAGATCAGGTTTAACATAAAAGAGTTAAACTCTATTGACAAAGAAGCTTATCCAAAAAATGCATGGATTACTGGTTTCGATGATCAAAATAAAAAGATTTTCACCGTACTTGGAAAGTTGGACGGAGAAGAAAATATAAAATACTTTTATACATTTAATATTACAGATATATTGAAAAAAGTGTATGATAAGAAGTATAAAATAAGTAAAATCAACTTATCTGCTGATAGTATGGAGCCTAACACTTGTACAAACTTTTTTGAATTACGCAAAGTGTGTCTTTACTCTAAGACAGATGGTTTAGAGCCACAACTAATTATTTCATATACAAAAAAGTAAAACTTAATATATGTGTGGAATTGTAGGATATATAGGATTTAGAGATGCATTTCCTATTCTAATAAAAGGACTAAAACGTCTTGAATACAGAGGATATGACTCTGCAGGTATTGCATTAAATAACGGTAATATCAAAGTATATAAATGTAAAGGAAAGGTTTCTGATCTTGAGTCGTTTATTGGTAACGATGATATTAGTGGTCATGTTGGTATGGGACATACAAGATGGGCTACACATGGTGTACCAAATGATATTAATGCTCACCCACACAAATCTCAAAACGGACACTTTACACTTATCCATAATGGTATAATTGAGAATTATGCTGAACTTCGTAAAAAGCTATCTAACAGAGGTTATTCTTTTAAAAGTGAGACAGACTCTGAGGTTTTGGCAAATCTTATAGAGTATATATATCTTAAAGGAAATGTTACACCTGAGATTGCTATAAGATTAGCTTTAACAAAGGTTGAAGGAGCATATGGTTTAGTAATTATGGCTAATAAACAGCCAGACACTCTTTTTGCTGCAAGAAAAGGAAGTCCGTTAGTTATCGGTGTAGGCGAAGATGAATATTTTCTTGCTTCTGATGCAACTCCAATTGTAGAATATACAAAGAGTGTTATCTATCTTAATGACAATGATGTTGCCATTATTAAGAAAGATGAACTTGTTCTTAAAAATATTAAGAACGACACACTTACACCAAAAGTACAAAAGCTAGATCTTGATATTGGACAGATAGATAAAAATGGCTTTGACCATTTTATGATTAAAGAGATATATGAGCAACCTAAAGCAATTTCTGATACATTCAGAGGAAGAGTTAGTGCTACACATGATATAACACTTGGAGGATTATATGATATTCTTCCTAAACTTGAAAATGCCAGAAGAATTCTGATTATCGGGTGTGGAACATCATGGCATGCAGGTATGGTTGGTGAATATCTTATTGAAGAGCTTGCTAGAATACCTGTTGAGGTTGAGTATGCAAGTGAATTCAGATATAGAAAGCCTGTTATATATAAAGACGATATTGTAATAGCTATTAGTCAGAGTGGTGAAACTGCAGATACATTGGCTGCAATTAAGATGGCCAAGGAAGCAGGCACAACTGTACTTGGTATATGTAATGTTGTAGGTTCTAGTATACCAAGAGAGACTGATGGGGGAGTATATACTCATGCTGGTCCTGAGATAGGTGTAGCATCAACAAAAGCATTTACAGCTCAGGTAACTGTATTAACCATGATTGCCATTCTTCTTGGTAAAAGAAGAGGCTCTATTGATAACTATCTTTATAAGGAGTTAATTGACGGGTTAATATCATTACCTAATAAAATAGAAGAGGTACTTAAACATAACAATGTAATAAAAGAGATTAGCTCTCATATTAAAGATGCTCCAAATTGTCTTTATTTAGGTAGAGGATATCTTTTCCCTGTCGCACTAGAAGGAGCTCTTAAACTTAAAGAAATCTCATATATTCATGCAGAAGGATATCCGGCTGCAGAGATGAAGCACGGTCCTATAGCATTAATAGATGAAAAGATGCCTGTTGTTGTTATTGCTACGAAAGATTCTTCATACGAGAAAATTGTCAGCAATATCCAAGAGGTTAAGGCAAGAAAAGGTGTTGTATTAGCTATAGTTACACAAGGTGATACTGTAATTAAAAACATGGCTGATTATGTTATTGAAATACCAGAGATACCGGAACAACTGGCTGCTCTGTTAACTGTAATACCACTACAACTCTTATCTTATCACATTGCAATAATGCGAGGCTGCAATGTCGATCAGCCACGAAATTTAGCAAAATCAGTAACTGTAGAATAATTCAAAAAGAGCCTTAAGGCTCTTTTTTTTGTGTATGACAATTTTACACTATATTTATATTCGGAATATTACTTTGCATACAATAATTAGTAGTGTAACGAGTTATAAACATAAAAACAAATAGCTTGAAAAGATTAATCACAAAATATAGCCTTATAGGGATTATAATTTTAGCCTCAGGATGTTCTAATAAGAAGAACACATTTATATCAAGAAATTATCATAATCTAACTGCCAGGTATAACGTATATTTTAATGCCAACGAGAGTTACAAAAAGGCAATTAAAAAGGTTGATAAGAACTATAAATACAATTATTCTGATATACTCCCAGTATTTGATTTTGAAACACCAGGTACACCTGATCTTGTAAGGTTAGATATGGACAGAACCATAAAAAAGTGTAATCTACTTATATCTAAGCACTCAATTACTGCTAGACCTAAAAATGAATCAAAAAAGAGAAACAGAAATGATGAACGATCTAAACAGACAGAGTTTTGTAAATGGGTAGATGATGCATATCTGTTAATGGGTAAAGCCTATGTTTATCGTAATGAAAACGATATGGCAATAAGGGTATTTACACTTATTAAAAATCAATACTTTTATTTAGATACAAGGTATCATGCAGATCTCTGGTTAATCAGAACATACCTTAATACAAACAGGTTAGATGATGCTTTTGTCGCAATTGAAACTCTGAATAAATCGTCAAAAGCTCCTGAAAAAATAAAAGAGCAATTAAATAGTGCATTAGCCGATTACTATGTAAAAAGTAAAGACTTTAATAATGCCATAGAGTATTTAATAAAAGCAATAGAATCATCGAGAAAAAAAACTGAACGAGAAAGGTTAACCTATGTTCTTGCACAAGCATACAAAGAAACTGAGCAATATAATCTTGCTAGGGAGACATTCAATAAAGTTATAAAGATGAATCCAGGGTATGAGATGATTTTTAATGCAAAAGTAAATTTGGCAACATCTTTTGATTCAGAGATTGAAGATTTGGAAGGTACAAAAAAAGCTCTTACAAAAATGTTGTATGATGAAAAGAATTTAGAGTTTATAGATCAAATATATTATGGGTTAGCAGAGATTGAAAGAAAAACAGGAAACAAAGATAAAGCTCTTGAATTCTATACTAAATCAGCACATACAAATTCAGAAAATTACCATATAAAAAGTAATGCTTATGAAAAGATGAGTACATTGAATTTTGACAATAAAGATTATATTCAATCATTTACTTATATAGACAGTTCTCTATTCCATTTACAAACTGACCATGCTGATTATGGTCTCGTATTTAAAAAGAGATCCGATCTGAAAAATCTGGCAGAAAATCTAAGTACTATCCAAATACAAGACAGTTTATTAAGACTTGCCAGATTACCAAAAGAGGAATTGGATAAAATTATTGAGGATCGCATTAACATTATTAAAGCTGAAGAAGAGGCTAAGAAAGAGGCAGAAGCCCTTAATCAGGGAGGTGCAAGAATGGGAATGTTCGCTAACAGAAACAATAGTCTTGAGAATGCAAGCGGAAATGCAGGAAAATGGTATTTCTATAATCCCGGAACAGTAAGTTTTGGTAGAAATGAGTTTAAAATTAAATGGGGTACAAGAAAACTTGAAGACAACTGGAGAAGAAGAGATAAAAAGATAGTTGATCTGGATCTTTTTGAAACAACTAAAGCAGATACTGTAAGTACCGATTCACTTAAAACTGATATTGCAAAAAATACAGATATAAAGAGTAAAGATTATTATCTGAGTCAAATCCCATTTACTGATACTCTACAAACAATTGCATATGATAAAATTGCCACTGCAATGTTTAATGCTGGTAATATATATAAAGATGATATACAAGATTATAATAAGAGTTTAGAAAAATATGAATTATTCATAAACAGATTTAATAAAAATGAATTACGCCCTATTGTTCTATTCTATGCCTATCAACTTTGTGACTCAATAAATGATAAATCGAAGCAAAATAAGATGAGGTCTAAGCTTATTTCTGAATTCCCTGACTCAAAATATTCTAAATATCTACAAGATCCTGACTTCCTTAATAAAATTAAGCAGAAAGAGCAGGAGGTTGAGATGTTCTATCAGCAAACATATAATCAGTACATAACTGCAAATTATAATGCTGTTCTAGGATTTTGTGAATATGCTGATGAAAACTTTAAAGGACATGAGTTATATCCAAACTTTGAATATCTAAGAATACTTACAAAAAATAAAACAAGAAGTGAAAAATCTTTAAGAGAAGATCTTAAGGCCTTTATTAAAAAATACAGATCTTCTGATATAGCTAAAAATGCTAGTAATGTTCTTGCCTACCTTGAGCAGAAGCAGATGGAGTTATCAACAGGTAAAGATATTATTACAGCTGCCATCTCTGATAATGCAGGACACAGTTCAGTATCAGATTCTGATCTTTTTATATTCTCTCCTGAAGATGAGCAGATGATTGCCGTAGTATTTGATACTACATATTTAAAAACATCACAAATAAGATTTGATGTTGTTAACTTTAATGTAGACTATTTCTTAAATGAACCTTATGAGATAGACTATGCAGAGACATTACACAAAACAATAAAAATATTAACTATTACAGGTTTTAAAAATATTAAAACGTCAAAAGATTATTATGATAAGCTTAATTCTGTGCAGGACTCTGTTTTTAAAGACCCTAAAAGAGTAAACTACTTTATTATTAGTACAGCAAACAAGAATGTCTTGACACAAGAAAAAAACCTATCTGAATATTTAAAATTCTTCAACGAAAAATATAAATAGCATGCAAAACATACATCTTCTTTGGGTTGACGACGAAATTGATCTGTTAAGGCCTCACATAATATTTCTTGAACAGAAAGGATATACTGTATTTACTGCAACTAATGCAGAAGATGCTATAGAGATGGTTAAAAACCAATCTTTTAATATTATTTTTCTTGACGAAAACATGCCTGGAATAAGCGGACTAGAAGCTTTAAAGGAGATTAAAAAACTTAGTGAACATACACCAGTGATCATGATCACTAAAAGCGAAGAGGAAAATATTATGGATCAGGCAATCGGTTCAAAAATTGCCGATTATCTTATTAAGCCAGTCAATCCAAAACAGATTCTTTTATCAATAAAGAAGAATATTGATCACTCGCATCTAGTTGAAACAACAACAAGTGCAACATATCAATCAGAATTCGGAAAGCTTAGCTTAGAAATAAATCAAGCTAATAGTTATAAAGAATGGGAAGATATATATAAAAAATTAGTTTATTGGGAGATAGAGTTAAGTGAATCTAACAATAATGAGATGTTAGAGATTCTCAACCATCAAAAATCAGAAGCTAATGCTGGATTTGCTAAGTTTATTAAAAAGAATTATCTGGATTGGTTCTCTGATGATAATGAGGACAAGCCAATTATGTCGCCAAACCTTTTCAAGAAAAAGATATTTCCTCTTATAGACAAAGGAGATAAGGTATGCCTCATATTAATTGATAACCTGAGGTTTGATCAATGGAAAACCATATATCCTAAAATCAATACACTATTCGATATACAAGAAGAGCTATATTACAGTATTCTACCCACTGCAACCCAATATTCGCGTAATGCAATATTTTCTGGATTAATGCCATTAGAGATACAGAAATTACATCCTGATTTATGGAAAAATGACGATGATGAGGGTGGTAAAAATCTTTTTGAGGAAGAGCTGCTAAAAAAACAAATTGAACGATATGCAAGAAAAGATTCTTTTAAGTACGAAAAAATTATGCACTCTAAGAGTGGTAAAAAGATAATAAACAATATTGATCAATTTCTGAATAATGATCTAACAGTATTGGTTTATAACTTTATTGACACCCTCTCACACGCCAGGACAGAGATGGATATGATAAAAGAGCTCGCAGCAGACGAAGCAGCTTACAGATCTCTTACATCAGGCTGGTTTGACCATTCTGATCTTTACGAACTCCTTAAAAAATTGGCAGAAAAGAAGGTTAAGGTAATTATTACTACAGATCATGGTACTATAAGAGTGAATAATCCTATTAAGGTAATTGGCGATAAAAATACATCAACAAATCTTAGATATAAGTTAGGACGTAATCTTAATTACAACAAAAAAGAGGTCTTTGCTATTGAAAAACCTTTTGACGCACATCTACCTAAGATAAATATGACATCTACCTTTATATTTGCTCAAAACAGCGATTATTTGGTTTATCCTAATAATTATAACCATTTTGCCAACTATTATAAAAATACATTTCAACACGGAGGTGTATCTATGGAAGAAATGATAATTCCTTTTATATATTTGTTGCCAAATAATTAAGTACTATGCCTGATATTATTGTAAAAAGTCTTGCGGAGCTAGACAACGCAGCAAAAGAAATTATAAAAAGTATTGGTAACAGAAAAGTAGTTGCTTTTTACGGAAAAATGGGAGCTGGAAAAACAACACTTATTACAGCTATTTGTAATAATCTGGGGGTAGTTGATACTATTAGTAGTCCTAGTTTTTCTCTTGTTAATGAGTATAACACAGATAGTGGTAATTCTATATTTCATTTTGATTTTTATAGAATAAATAAGATTGAAGAGGCTTTTGATTTTGGATATGAAGAGTATTTTTTTAGTGGAGATTTGTGCCTTATAGAGTGGCCTGAATTAATTGAATCTATTCTACCTAAGAATATTGCAACAATAACAATTACTGAGAAAGACGATCAAAGCAGATTAATAAATGTTGATTAATCAATATTTTCAAGCTAATAAAATAATTATTAACTTGTAAAATAATCAACACATATAATTATATGGCATCTGTATCACAACATCCGGATTTTGCTATACCCAAGGAGGGGTTATTACCACAAGAAGAACTTTTAGAGATAAAATCTCAAAAAAAAATGTTCTCTATAGGATTACCTAAAGAGTGTGATGTTAATGAAAAAAGGGTTCTTCTTACACCTGAGGCAATTGAAGAGATAGTAGAAAAAGGTCATAAAGTTTATATTGAGAAAGGACTTGGAGAACCATCAAACTATTCTGACCTTGATTATAGTGATTGTGGAGCTATTATTATAAATAGTACAGAAGAGATTTTGAGCATATGTGACATTATTCTAAGAATAAAACCTTTTACTGTTAGTCAGATAAAAAAATTAAGAGGAAATCAGTTGCTCATTAATTCATTACACGATATTGAAAACTTAAAGGATTATCTAACTGTTTTAATAGAAAAAAAGGTAACCGCAATTGCTCCAGAAAAGATAAAAGATTGCTACAACACCTATCCTGTCATTAACTCTATGAGCGAAATTGCTGGTAAAGCTGCTGTATTAATCGCAGCAGAGCTACTAAGTAACGAACAAAATGGAAAAGGCGTACTTCTTGGTAATATAGCAGGTATTACACCTGCTGAGATTGTTGTTTTTGGCGCAGGTAAAGCTGCCGAAACAGCAATAAGAACTGCAATAGGACTTGGTGCTACAATAAAAGTTTTTGATAGATCAATAAAAAGATTACAACGTTTACAACACCATATTGGACTAAGACTGTATACATCTGTATTACACAAACAGGTTATTGAGAAAGAACTTAAATCTACTGATGTTGTTATTGGTGCTATGCATTACAAAGAGGGTAATCCTCCATTCAACCTCACAGAGGAGATGGTTAAATCAATGAAAGATGGATCTGTCATTATTGATCTAAGCATAGATCAGGGAGGGTTTGTTGAAGGAGCTAGAAAAACAACACTTAATCGTCCTATATACAGAAGACATGGTATTATTCATTACTGTGTGCCAAATATTCCATCAAGGGTATCTAGAACAGCTTCAATTGCTATGAGTAATGTATTTCTTCCTATTATAGATGATATTAATCAAAGATCAAGCATTAACCAAGCTATAAAGCTTAATAACGGATTAAGAAATGGTATATATGTATTCAATGGCATTTTAACTGATTTTGATTTAGGGCTGAAAACAGGGTTACCTGCAAGAGATCTTGATTTGCTAATGGCTGCATTCTGAAGACACAACCATTAGCGTATTAAATTAATCATTATAGCGAAAATCGGTATGAGAATTTCACCATGAATATATCGTGAGGGCTAATTTTAAATATTCTATCTATGTCATAGTTATACGTTGGTTTAAAATCCCCATCAGGGGTTCTATTTTGCGACCATACTACAAAAAGCGTTGAACCAGGTCTGTACTCCCATCTAACAACAAAGTTTGATAATAAGACTTTATAGTCATAGTCAGGATTACTTATAGAATAATCTTTTGTTCCATCTCTATTCTCATCAATATTCCACTTATCATCTATATTAGAAAAAGATATCTGTTTTGTATCGTACTCTAAAAATCTATCGTTATATTTTTCTGCTGATGGATTAGTAACGTATTTTAAATTACTATATTCCCCTATTGCAACAAATGGTTGAGCAAAATACTGTATACTAAGATTAGGTGTAATACTTAAGTCTAATCGTAATTCAACGCGTAATGTTTTCTGATTTATCTTTCCTAAAACATATCTTGTTTTATCATTATAATCTACACTTGTTACATATTGCAGCTCATTCATAGATTCAGTGATATTAGGGCTTAAAGACAAGCTAAGAGCATCTATAGGTCTGTATGTTAACCCTATACCAAATGATTGCCTCCATGAGCTCTCATAACTACCATTTTTAAATGAATAACTGAATTTTAATCGCCATTTTTTTCTACTATCTGTTGAAAGCCCCCACCAGGAATTATATGATGATGGTAAATAAAAGGTATTTCCTCCGCGCAAGAATGTTGTGGAGTGGCTTTCTGCATTAAAGTTTACTCCTCCGTAAACCGACCAGTAATTCTTAAGTTGTGACCAAAAATTAACATTTCCTCCAAATCCTGTATAGTTAAACCCAAAATCACGAGAATGCCACTCGTTCAGATTTACATTAAGGTTTCTGAATATAAACACAGGATCCTTTATTTTATATCCAATCCAGAAAATCTGAGACACATCATCTCCTGATCTAAGATATCCAATATCATTAAGTTCTAACGATGGCGAACGCCATGATAAAAATCCGGCATATCTAAATCCACTATTAGCAGACTTTCCAATAGTAATAACACCTCCATGTCCTGTAAGGCTTGTTCTTGATGAATCAAGAGTAACATGGCTAGCATCTGGTCTCTGAAAGTATCGTCTTGATGACCGTTGAGTCTTTATAATAGATTTTTCATCTCCTCGTACATGACTAAAACTTGTTTTTACATCAATATAATATTTATTCTCTTTCCAACGATGTTTTAAATCAAGACCTCCTGTATAAGCACTTGTATGCAAAAAGTTAAGATACATATCATTAATATTCCTGTTTGTTGCAGTAAACATTCCTCCAACAACAGTGTTTCCTTTATTCATATCTTTAGATACACGCCCAACAAAATAGTTGGTCATAGGCTCTACTCTCTCCTTCCACTCCTTTCCATTACTATGCAGTTTTGCATACTCAGATTGTGTTAGAGCCTCTACAATACCAATTGTCCAGCCATTTTTTGTTTTCCCTGATAATTTTAGAGCTCCAAGAATTCTTGTATTCTCTGGTTGATCAACAGATGTTGTATCACCAACTTCAGGATAGTATGATGGATTAGCACCAATACGACGTGTATAAAATACATTATCTCCTCCATTGCCATCACCAGCAGAAATTCGGTAATCAGTAATCTCCCTTCCGGCAACAAAGAATGGGCGCTTCTCAGGAAAATATGATTCAAAAGCTGAAAGATTAACCTCTGAGGCATCAGCCTCAACCTGTCCAAAATCAGGATTAATTGAGTAATCAAGTGTTAGATTATTTGTTAATCCTACCCTACCATCAACTCCGGCATTAAACGTAAAATCTCTACCATCTTTATAGTAGTTACCAGGATCTTTCTTATACGTTTCTAATCCAACAACAGCATAAGGTGCAATCTCATTCTGTCGTTTTGGTTTCAAATCCTCAATTCCTTCTAATCTTCCGTAGTGTCTTACCCATCCGCTTTCACTCTTTGCAAAAGGCATCCAAAATGAGTTTTCATCTTTTCTAAACAAACTTCTACGGAGTTGTAATCCCCATGTCTGGTTTTCTAATCCAGAAAATCTCAACTGCGATAACGGTATTCTTATCTCAGCAATCCATCCTTTATCATCAACAATTGTGTTAAGATACCAGATAGGATCCCAGCTACTATCCCAGTTTTCGCCATCAGATGTAATCATTCTATCTGACTTTACACCTGATACACTTGCTGTAAAGCAAAATGATGTACGTTTGTCATCATAACTATCAATATATACCTCAACCTTATCGCCCTGATATGTATCTCTTTTAGATAAACGTTTAACTATACTATCTGGCGCTGTATCAAAAGCTCTTATGTAGAAGTATAAATTATCATCATCATACAAGATCTTAAATCGCGTTTTCTGACTTGGTTTAGCTCCGTCATAAGGATATCTCTGAATAAAATTTCCCGACCACTCTACATTGTTCCAGGCATCTTCTAAGATACAATCAACCCTAATCTGATTATCAGCACGTGTTGTTGTATATGTTCTTAACTGTCCAAATAAAGATGGTGTAATAAATACTAAAAGTAGTAATAGGTAATTTGCTACTCGCATACTGTTATGTTTGGTTCGCGGAAAACTAAACAATAATAGTACCGATACATATAACAATCAACAAATCAAAAACATAACAAAATGCAACTACGAAGAAAAACGTACTAAAACAGACTCCCATCGTCCGATTTCGAACATTCCTTCTCATAATTAACATCAGCAGGAAGATCTGATTTTAATGCTGCTTCAACCGCCAATTCATCACATCTGTTGTTCAATGGATTATCCGCATGTCCTTTAACCCAATGAAATTTAACTATATGTTGTCTATATATTTTCAGAAACCGTATCCATAAATCAGGATTCTTCTTTTTGGTAAAATTCTTTTTCTCCCATCCAAAAACCCACTTCTTATCAACTGCATCTACAACATATTTAGAATCTGAAAATATCTCTACAAAACAACCTGGTTTCTTTAGTTGTTCAAGCGCAACAATAACCGCCAAAAGCTCCATTCTGTTATTCGTTGTTTTTCTGAATCCGGCAGAAAGTTCTTTTCTGTGCTTACCACTAAGTAATACTATTCCATATCCTCCTGGTCCGGGATTACCACGTGCTGCTCCGTCTGTGTATACTGTTATTTTAACCGACATTTTTTAAATCAATTCCTGTATTATCTAAGAATAACTTTACTGATATAGCTAGCAAAATTACACCAAAAATCTTTTTAAGAATATATATTCCTGTTTCACCCAACAATTTTTCCACTAAATGTGTAGATTTAAGTACAACAAACACAACAATCATATTCAAAATCAATGCACTGGTAATTTCAAGATTTGAGTATACAGCTTTTAACGATATAACTGAGGTTATAGATCCAGCTCCGGCAATAAGAGGGAAAGCGATTGGTACTATTGATGCACCACCAGGCGTATCGTACTTAAAAAACTCTACTCCCATAACCATTTCAAGTCCAATAAGAAACATCACAAAAGCACCTGCTATTGCAAACGATTCAATATCAACACCAAATACACCTAAAAGCCGTTCTCCTAAAAACAAAAATGCCAACATTATTCCAAAAGCTACAATTGTTGCTTTAAATGCTGCAATATGCCCACTCTTCTTCTTCAAATCTAATATTATTGGTATAGAGCCAGTAATATCAATAACTGCAAAGAGTATCATGAAAGCCGAAAGTACATTAACAATATCTATTCCCATAATATATCAGTTTTATAAAATGATTAAAAAAACAATATCAGAATTAACTCTGCAACAAACAAAAACTTTTAGCTATTGTTCGATTATAAATATCAGAAAAGAAGATACAAAAAGAACAAAAGATAAAATAACGTAAAAATTGCCTTTTTTCTCCCTAAAAGGTTATATGTAAGAGCCAGTATAAGAAATACAATAAATGGTGAAAACACCATAAACCGTTGTGGTACAAAAATCCATAATCTAGATATTGATATTACAAATACACTAATAACAATTAATACCCATACAAAAAAGAAAGATCTGTTTCTTCTATTCAGAATATCTACTACAAATAAAAACATCATTGATACAATAAGAAAAACAACTGTATTACTCCATGCTGAATCTGTGAAATTAACCGAAAACATTTGTGGTATTGTTTTCACAAAAGGCAATAAGCTGGAATAAATATATCTTATCTCAAATATATCATTAGAAAAAATCTTTATCTCTGGTATAAAGTTAAAGACAGCCTGTTCAATCAATAATCCTAAAACTGCTATTGGTATATTAAATACTAATTGAAACCATCGCTTCTTTACAAGTAAATACAGAGTAAGAGATATTAATGATACCCATCCAATAATACTATTTGTCAATAATACTACTATAAAACAGAGTGTAAACAGTATCCAATATTTTCTTTTCTTTCTGGGAGGAACAAACGGTGTAATTATTTTATCGCTAAGTTTAAGAAACAGAAACACCAGAATTGATAACTCAACCATTATAAGTGCTCCATATACATCAGCTATAGAGAATATTAGTATTGAAGGATTTACAGATATTATCAATAAAGATGACATTATAAGTGTACGTTCTACCCTTCGTGAAAAAACTCTATATAAAATCCATATATTCAATATATAAAAAAGAGCTCCAATAATTCGTAAATCTAATGATGCAATTATATGATTAAACTCATAAATCAGATAACTCTTGGCCATGTATCTACCATCAAAATCTGTTGGTATTATTGTTTGCCAATTTAGTTTATAAAAGTTTACAGACAACACAACACATAGTAAAACAACCAATATGTAAGAAAAATATCTATCTACGAAAGATGATACTTTTCTCACACAAGTCTCTCTTACTGATCTGTTTTTAATTATATCTGATATTGTACTCAATAAGTTTGTGTTTTAAATTTAACAAATCATTCTGAACAAATGTAGCATATTTATTGCATTTAGTTATATATTTGTTGTGGTTCATAGAACACAAAGAAAGATGAAAATAGAAAATATTACATATACATATTGGTGGCGCACTCTTGAATATTTAAAATAGCAAGAGCGATTTGTGCATAGTATATTTTTAAGATATCAGAAGCCCGTTGCAATTGCAACGGGTTTTTTTATATTTAATATTGCTGATAAACAGATTAACTTAAATAGAGAAGAATATTAAGATATGAATACAATAATGAATATTTGGCGTTGGTGGCTTATTCCGGTTAAGAAATCGTGATCAGATACCCGTATATAATATTCTAGACAGAGGGCTCATCAATCACGATGAGCCCTCTGCTTTTAAAATGGTTTCCGGAAACAAACATATAAACAATTATTTTTTAACTAATTAAATGAAAAAACAATGGTAAAATTTATTCCTAATGAAGATGGTTTTTATGGTGAATTTGGTGGTGCATTTATCCCAGAAATTTTAAAAGAAAATATCCAAGAGCTAAAAGACTCTTACTCAGATATTATTGACTCAAAAGATTTCAAAGAAGAGTACCTAAATCTACTTCAGGATTATTGCGGAAGACCAACACCACTATACTATGCAGAACGATTATCTGAAAAGTATAACACTAATGTTTTTCTCAAAAGAGAGGATCTGAATCATACAGGTGCCCATAAAATAAACAATACAATTGGTCAGATTCTTCTTGCAAGAAAATTAGGAAAGAAGAGGATTATTGCAGAAACAGGAGCAGGGCAACATGGTGTTGCAACAGCTACAGTGTGTGCCCGATTTGGAATGGAGTGTACTGTACACATGGGAGCCAAAGACATTGAAAGACAAGCTCCTAATGTTGGAAGGATGAAATTATTAGGTGCAAATGTTATAGCAGCTATATCAGGTTCTCAAACACTTAAAGATGCTTGTAACGAAGCCATTAACGATTGGGTAAATAGCTCTGATGATACATTCTATATACTAGGTTCTGTTGTAGGACCACACCCCTATCCAGACATGGTTGCTAAATTTCAGTCTATAATAAGTTATGAAATTGCAGAACAGTTTAAAGAGAAAACCGGTAAGGATTCACCTGATAATATTATTGCATGTATAGGTGGGGGAAGTAATGCTACAGGAGCGTTCTACCACTTTATAAACGACAATAGTGTTAACTTATATGGTGCAGAAGCTGCAGGTATGGGAATTGATACTGATAAACATGCAGCATCATTATCAAAAGGAGAAATAGGTATACTTCATGCAAGCAGAAGTTATATTCTAATGGATAAAGAAGGAAATGTAAAAGATTCCTACTCTATATCATCAGGACTAGATTATCCGGGCATCGGTCCACTTATTGCACATTTGTATAAAAGTAAGAGAATTAACTGTGTTGCAGTTACCGATAATCAAGCATTAAAAGCCGCTGATAATTTAATGAAAACCGAAGGAATTATTCCTGCTGTAGAGTCATCACATGCACTGGCTGTTCTTGACGAGATAAAATTTGACAAAAACGAAACAGTTGTTGTGAACGTATCAGGAAGAGGAGATAAAGATCTTGAAACCTATCTGAATAGGTTGAATTAGTAGTTTATTATTGTTTTACCCGGTCTGTTTGCTAAATAAACAGACCGGGTTTATTATTAATGCTTATGGGCTTATCAAATATTATTGGAGCTTGTTAACAAAAAACATATACTTTAAATTATGTTTTAATACCTTTGGTTTAGATACTGCTTTATTAAATGAACATAAAAAAATAATCATTTACTCAAAAAGCATCAATGTTTATTAAAAACAGATATCAACTGATGAAAAAAATAGAAATAAAGGGTACAAGTAGTTCATCAATATTTATTGGAGAATCATATAAGAATATCAACCAATATATAAACAGAGAGAATATTGTAGTTATTACTGATAATAACCTATTCGAGATATACCGTGAATTTCTAAATAACTACAAAACTATTGTTATTAAAACTGGTGAGAGTAATAAAACTCTTGACACAGTAAGAAAAATATACAACCAGCTAGTTACTATTAATGCCGATAGATCATGGTTTATTGTTGGTTTTGGAGGAGGTATTGTTTGCGATATTACAGGATATGTTGCAACAACTTATATGCGTGGTTTAGATTTTGGTTTTGTATCCACAACTCTGTTATCGCAAGTTGATGCAAGTACAGGCGGTAAAAATGGTGTTAATTTCATGGGGTACAAAAACATGATAGGAACATTCTCTCAGCCAGAATTCGTAATTTGCGATCCATATACATTAGATACTCTTTCAGATGATGAATTCAACAATGGTTTGGCAGAGATTATTAAACACGCCTTAATAGCTTCTGATGATATATTTGAATACCTAGGTAAAAATAGGAATACTATTCTAAATAGAAATAAAAGTTCAATAGTACATCTTGTATATGAATCTATAAAGATAAAAAGTGCTATAGTAAATATAGATGAGAAAGAACAAGGAGAAAGACGCAAACTTAACTTCGGTCATACTATTGGTCATGCCATTGAAGTTATTGAAGGTATATCGCACGGCAATGCTATTGCAATTGGTATGGTTATGGCTATTAACTTATCTGTTATAAACAACTATTTATCAATTAGTGATGCAAATAAATGTATAAGGTTAATTGAATCCTATAATCTACCTATCAGCACATCTGCTAATGCTGATAAATTGCATGAGAAGATTAGTATGGATAAGAAAAGAGAAGGTGAGAAAATTAATTTTATATTATTAAATAGAATTGGTAATGCTATAATAAAAGATATTAAGCCTGAGATAATAATAAACAATGTATCAAAATTAATAAAATCATGATCTGTATATCTCTCATAGATTTGTCATTTGCCGAATGTCTTAAAATTAGAAAAGAGGCAGCAATGATTGAGGTCAGAATGGACAAACTCACACTACAAGATAGAGAATATAAGAATCTGTTTGAAACAAAAATCAAAACAATAGCAACATGTCGACCCTATAACAGATCAGAAAAAGAGTGCTTAACTCTTCTTGAAAAAGCTATAAGATATGGTGCTGATTATATTGACATAGAGATTGAAAGTAGTATAGAGTATAAAAATTATATCATTCAGATTGCGAAACAACATAATGTAAAGATTATCATCTCATATCATAACTATTCAGATACTCCAACCAATGACCTTGATAATATAATCTCCGAAAGCATTAAAGAAGGTGCTGATATTGTTAAAATTGCAACCAAAGTAAATAATCCGAAGCAAGCAGCTGCTCTATTAGGACTCTACTCAAAATATGATAACATTGTAGTAATTGGCATGGGAAGCAAAGGAGTTATTACTCGTGTATCATCATTATTATTAGGAGCACCATTTACATTTGCATCAGTTGACAACAAACATAAAAGTGCTCCAGGACAACTACCATACAAAACAATGAATATCATCTACGGTCTAATTAAGAACAAAACAGTAGTAGAGAATGAATAAAACAATATTCAAATCATATATATCTGGAACAATTAATGCTCCATCATCAAAGAGTTATATGCAAAGAGCCGTAGCTGCAGCATTATTAGCAAATGGTAAATCGACACTCCGTAATGTATGCTTATGTAATGATGCCTTAAGATCTATTGATATGGCAATTGCTCTTGGAGCAATAATTGATATTAATAACAAAGATATAACTATAAATGGTGGGCTTAGTCCTGTAACAGATACTCTAAACTGCGGCGAATCGGGACTATCATTAAGAATGTTTACACCTATTGCAGCATTACATAATAGCCCAATATCCATTACGGGCAAAGGATCAATTCTTAAACGCCCTCTGCCCAATATTCAAGAACCTCTTGAACAACTAGGCGTAAAAGTATTCTCAAATAACAACTATATACCTGTAACTGTAAAGGGTCCATTGATCGGAGGAACAACAAATGTAGACGGATCTTTAAGCTCACAGTTTCTTACAGGTTTATTAATGGCTCTACCTGTTGCCAAAAACGATAGCATACTATATGTAGATAAGTTACAAAGCATTCCTTACATAGACATAACACTTGATGTTATTAAGAGTTTTGGCATTAAGATAAAACACAGCAATTATAAAGAATTTCTTATAAAAGGTAATCAGAAATATAAGCCAACTGATTATTCTATTGAATGCGATTGGAGTGGTATAGCATTTTTATTAGTATCGGCTGCAATAAATGGAGATATTATTGTTAATAATATAAATAATAAATCTGTTCAGGGAGATATTGCTGTACTAGATGCTCTTAAAAGAGCTAATGTTAATTATAACATATCGAACGATACAATACATGTATCAAAGAGCAAGATAAAAGCTTTCTGTTTTGATGCAACACATTATCCAGATCTATTTCCTCCATTAGCTGCACTTGCAGCAGCAGCAAATGGAACTTCTGTAATAACAGGGATCAACAGATTATTGCATAAAGAGAGTAACAGAGCTGAATCTATAATAACAGAGTTAAACAAACTAGGTATAGAATGTAAGGTGTCTGACAATAGCATGTACATTAAAGGAGGAATAGTTAAAGGTGGTGTTACAGATTCACATAACGACCATAGAATTGCTATGTCTATAAGTTGTCTGGCTCTTATTGCAGAAACCCCCGTGACAATTAATGGTGCAGAATGTGTATCAAAATCATATACACATTTTTTTAAGGATATTGCTAACTTAGGGGTTATATTAAAGTAACAAACAGATATGAATAGTTTCGGAACAAATTTAAGAGTAAGTATATGGGGAGAAAGTCACGGCAAGGCAGTTGGCGTTACAATTGACGGGTGTCCTCCTGGTATAGCAATTACAGACGACTGTTTTAATAATGATATTAGCCGTAGAAAAAGCGGAGCGAAAGGAACAACACCAAGAATAGAGGCTGATAAACCAGTTATATTAAGTGGGGTATATAATAGTTACTCTACCGGAGCACCAATAACCTTTATGATAGAAAATACAAACACCAGATCTGAAGATTATAAGGATATTACCTATCGTCCCGGACACTCCGATTTTGTGGCTGAAAAAAAATACAGAGGATATAACGACCCACGTGGAGGAGGGCATTTTTCAGGAAGATTAACCTTAGGATTGGTTATTGCAGGTGTTATTGCAAAAAAAATCATTAATGATATTACTATTGAAGCAGAGATTAAAGAGATAGGCGGAACTACAGATTTTGACTCTGCGATTAGCAAGGCTATTGAGAACAATAACTCTATTGGTGGTATTGTTGAGTGTAGAGTTCAAAATATACCTATAGGTTTAGGTGAACCATTTTTTAATAGTGTTGAATCTGTAATATCACATGCCGTATTCTCAATTCCTGCAATAAAAGGTATTGAGTTTGGTAGTGGTTTTAGCTCAGCAACGATGACAGGTTTGCAACACAACGATCTAATTATTAAGAAAGATGGTAAAACCGATACAAATAATGCGGGAGGTATTAATGGAGGTATCACCAATGGTAATGAGATAGTTTTTCGTGTTGCAGTTAAACCTACATCTAGTATATCTTCAGAACAAAAAACCTTTAATAAAGAGAGTAATAAAATTGAATCTTTCAGACTTATTGGTCGTCATGATGCATGCATAGCACTAAGGGTTCCTGTTGTATTAGAAGCTGTAACAGCTATTGCTTTAGCAGACTTAAAACTCTGTTTACACTAACGTTACATATTCACGGTAATAACATTGTTGTTATTCTCTCTGTTAATAGCATTCTGATATTTCATCAATGTATGCTCATTTCCATACTCATAGTGATATGTAATAATACAATTAAAAAGTCCATACTCAAGACTTTTTTTTATATCTGATTTCTTAACATCGTATGATATATATCTATTTAACAGATTATTTTTCTTAAGAAAAGACACAAATTGTCTGTCAATATTTGAAAAGAATCCAGAGAAATAATCTGGTTTAATTCGCTTTGGTATTATATAGTATATCCACTCTTTCCCTGATCCAAACCCCTCTAATACAGTTCTTATCTTAGGGGCTTTAAGTTTCATATATGACAAAAATTCTAATTTGGCATCAGCTACAATAGTAGTATTATACAAATTATATTTCTCAAAAATTACAATTAAACTATCAGCAACATCCTTATTTGCAACCTTAATATCAAGATATATTGTTCTTTTAGTTCCATAATTTCTAAAAAATTCGTCAAGTGTTAACACCTTATTACCAGTGTGATTATTATCATATATAATATCTCTATCTTTTATGAATTTCAGATTTACATCTCGTACAGATGTATCAACACCCAATAGTCTTTCACAGTTTGAATCATGAAAAATAACCAAATGATTATCTCCTGTCTGTTCAATATCAATTTCAATAGCTCCAATACCTATACTGTCTAACGCATCAAATCCTTCTGAACTATTCTCTGCATAATATTCGCTAAGTCCCCTGTGTGCAAATACTATAGATTTTAATGATTCATTCTTGTCGTAATCACCAAAACCACCAAAAAACAAAATTGATAATATAATAAGTGTAACTATAACTGTAGTTACTCCAATTATAATATATTTAGAGAAACGAATAATTCTACTTAATACATACATACCACCTGATGATTACAAACAAATATTTGTACAGATACTCTGATTATATCTATTAGGAATAACCATTTATAACTCCTTATTACTAATAATCTAAAGTTTTGTAACACTCTCTACCTGTAGGCAAATTTATATAAAATGCCATCTGTCATCTGCTACTTAAACATCAAGTGACACAAACAATGTATGAGTTGTAATTCTAGCAAACTGAAATGAATATTATAGATTATCTTTTATCGGAACATTTTGATGTGCCTAGATTATCATTTTTAACTTAAGGTAAATATGATCAAAAGAAGTCTGGTATAGGATTATGAAAAAAGAGAGATCTAGTAAAGACCTCTCTTAAGTTTTATATCAAATCAGGTACTATTTTATACCCAGTTTCTTGGCAATTTTCTTTGGTAGCGCATCTTTATGAATCATAAATGCAACTGTATTCATTCTTGCATATGATTCACTCATATAAAGGTATCCTCCCATACCATTACTATCTGAATTCCATGAATTTTTAATAAGATAATATTTTGTTCCGTTTTTATCCTTTGCCAATCCTACAGCATGCATTAAATGATCGTCAGTTGCCTTATAGTTGTTATATGCTACTTGACGACTATTCTGGTCAACCTTAACTTCTGGCACTGGTTCTGTGAAGTTATACATCTGCTTTTTTCTCTCATCTGCACTCATTTTCTCCCACTTTAAACGTTCACTACCACTAATTTCAGCAATCTTCATTTCAGGATTTATCATTAATCCATTTCTGTGTGAAAACCCCTTCTCGCTAACATCTCCGTCCCAACATACAGAGTATCCATTTGCCAACGCATAATCCATTACCTCCATCATATCATCTAGAGGTAAGTTATAATAAAGATCATGCGACCAGTTATCTGGTATCTCAAGAACTACCTTTGAATAATATGGATGGTGGCTATATGATGTTATCTCTATATAGTCATCCGGATTAAATTTTGTTGATGCAGAAAACTCCTTTACCGAAGAATAGCTTTTCCCGTCTATCTCAACTTTAGTAGGCTCTTTACCCAGATAAGTATCAAGCATTGCTTTATATGAAGCAAACCATACAGGTGTAACCTTTCTATTCTTATTCTTAATTACAGCATCAAGAATACCTTTTAATGAGGCAGCCATCTCTGCATGAATATGACTATCTGTTCCATAATTAAGGGCTCTGTATGTTTTCTCTGGTACCATACCAAACTCTTTAATTACATTAATTACATCATGAGCCTGACCTCCCTCTCCAAAGTTAACTTTCCCGTGGAAACGGAAATATCTTAAGCCTTTGTGCTCATATGCATGACGAACAAAATACATCTCAGATAAGTCAACTTGACCATATCCCATTCTTAATAGCTCTGTTTCAATAAATGAGGTTGCCGCAAAACTCCAGCATGTACCTGTACGCTCTTGATCCTTAACTGGTGTTGTTTTGATATTTACCTTATCTTTAAATCCAAACTCTTTATAAGGATTCTTTGCCTGTGCAAAAACAGAACTGCATAAAAGTGCAATTCCACAAAAAATAGCTGTTCTTTTCATTATAATCTATATGTTAGATAAATATATTTTTTTAATATCCTGTTAAAATAAATATTCTAATTCATTTTCTCCAGAACATCATAATCGTCCTCATATCCATTACGTTTTATTGTTTCCCAAAAATGTAATGATATAGTTCTCTCAACACCTGTTTCGCAATGTTTAATCGTGACTTTTGTATTCTTACAACGTTTAACCTCTTCAACTTCTAAAAGCGAATAAGGAATAGAATATAGAGAACATATATCTTTCCCAAGTTGAAACAAAGAGTCGTCATCAACCTCATATTTCCATACAATTCTAAACTTATGCCCTAACTTATACGCCTTATCAAATATTGATAATATATCATGAATAAACTTATTTGAGCAACTGTTTGAGTACTCAATAAAGAACTCTATTACCGTCTCAGACAAAGGATTCTTGCAATAATTTATAACCCATTCCTCAATTGGACCATAGAACGAAAAAACATCCTCTGTAATACTCCTGCCCTCAATAATAAATTTGCCATCCATAAACGAAACAAACGGCGTATCTAAGGTCTCTTTGATAGAAAGATTCATATGTATATGATTTGTAATATAAAACCACAAAACTTAATCATTCTCTTTATATATGAAAATAATTTAGATTTGTTTCATATTTTTAATTTTCAAATAATATTCTTTAAAATTGTTTTGAAAATATGTCCTGCAAAAACAACTGTGTTAAATTTAGCAAAAGTGTTTGCGTTTTCAAAACAACACGATGTAAACATATTAAAAACTAACTATATTATTATAATTATCTTACAAAATTAACTACTCATTTGGTTAAATCTGTTAACTTATTTCTGATCAATACTATTATATAATCATATTTGATAAGTATACATTTTGTTAAGATTAATTTATCTGTTAATTGTATTACCTTGGGCAAACTTTTTATTAAACTAATATGAACTCTTTATTACCAAATTTATCAGGTGTAATTGAAGCAGGTTGCGATGAAGCTGGACGAGGGTGTCTTGCAGGTCCGGTTTTTGCTGCCGCAGTGATTCTTCCTTTAGATTTTTCACATCCTCTTTTAAACGATTCTAAAAAACTGAGTCATAGTAAACGAATGGCTTTAGTTGATGATATAAAAAAGTATTCGCTTGCATGGTCTGTTGCTTCAGTAGATGCAGCAACAATAGATAAAGTAAATATTCTTAAAGCCTCAATAATGGCAATGCACCTATCTCTGGATAAGCTCAATACAGAGTTCAAACATATTATTGTTGATGGTAATAAGTTTTTACCATATAAGAACATTAATTACACAACTGTTGTTAAAGGAGATGGTAAGTATTTGTCTATTGCTGCTGCTTCAATATTAGCAAAAGAGTTTAGAGACGAATATATAATAAACCTGCATGATGAGTTTCCGGAGTATAACTGGAAAAAGAATAAGGCTTATCCTACTAAAGAGCATAGAATTGCAATTGAGAAGTATGGAATAACGCCTCATCATAGAAGAAGTTTCAGGTTAACTAATGATCAGTTAAAACTAGATTTCTGACAACTGTTTTGAATATTTTTAGATAAACATATAAAAACGTAGAGAATGAGAAAATTAGTATTTATTAGCTTGTGTCTGTTATTTACAATTCAGGCAACAAGAGCCGACGAAGGAATGTGGCTACTTTCAATGCTTAAGGGTAAAAATATTGAGCAGATGAAAAGTAAAGGTTTTAAACTTTCAGCAGAGGATGTTTACTCTGTAAACAAGAATTCTCTTAAAGACGCTATTGTTGGTATGGGAAGTCAGGGAAGACCTTTTCGTCACTTCTGTAGTGGAGAGATTATTTCTTCTAAAGGATTGTTCTTAACAAATCACCACTGTGGTTACGGTCAGATTCAGAAACACTCTTCTGTTGATCATAACTACTTAAAAGATGGTTTTTGGGCATATAGCATGGATCAGGAGTTACCAAATCCTGGCATTACAGCTTCTATTCTTGTAAGAATGGAAGATGTTACAAAGCAGATCACATCTAAACTATCTTCAAAGCTTTCTGAAGAGAAGCGTGAAGCTAAAATCAGAAAGATTGCTAAGAAGATTGAAGCAAAGGTCGAAAGAGGAACACACTATAAGGCAAATGTAAAATCAATGTTTAATGGTAATCAGTTTTTTCTTTTTGTTTATGTAATATATAAAGATGTTCGTCTTGTTGGTGCTCCTCCATCAGCAATGGGTAAATTTGGTGGAGATACAGACAACTGGATGTGGCCAAGACATACTGCAGATTTCTCTCTTTTCCGCATCTATACTGCTCCAGATGGATCTCCTGCCGAATACTCTAAAGACAATGTTCCTTTAAAACCTAAACATCATCTGCCAATATCTATCAAAGGTGTTAAAGAGGGTGATTTTGCTATGGTAATGGGATTCCCTGGAACAACAAACAGATTCCTATCATCAGCTGGTCTTAAAAAGACAATGGATATCACAAACAAGCTACGTTACGAGATTCGTACTGTTAAGCTTAATGAGATGCGTGAGCAAATGAACAAAGATGAAGCTGTCAGAATTAAATATGCTTCAAAGTATGCAGGTAGCTCAAACTATTGGAAATATTCATATGTTCAGAACAAAGCTCTTAAACAACTAAATACAATGGGTAATAAGGAGCAGATTGAGGCTGATCTTACAAAATGGATTAATACCGATCCAAAAAGAGCAAAAGAGTATGGTGAAACACTAAAGCTTATTAAAGATTACTATACTGCAAACAAAGATGTTAACAAAGCAATGAGTTACGTATCTGAAGCTCTTTTAAGTGGTGCTGAGGTTCCTGTAAAATCTCTTTCTGCTAAAAGATTATTAGAGTTGCTTTCTGAAAAGAAGGTAAAGAAGGAAGAAGTTAAAGCTATGGCCAAAAAACTAAAGGCTGCTGCTGATAAGTTCTACAAAGATTATGATCTTACTACAGATAAAAATATGATGAGTGCTCTGTTTAAGCTTTACAGCGAGAATAATAATGAAAAACCGTCAATATTTAATGTTATCGATACTAAATATAATGGAGATATTAATCTATTTGTAAACGAGTTATACAGAACATCTGTTTTTGCTGATCAAACAAGATTTAATAACTTTATTAAGAACCCTACAAAAGAGGTTATTGAAAATGATCTTGCTTATAAAACAGGCGAATCAATATACTCTTTCTATATGGAGGTAGCTAAAAAGTACGTTGACATTGATAAGATTGAGAAAGGGATGCGTTTATATACAAAAGCTCTTCTTGAGATGAACAAAGATAAGGCTATGTATCCTGATGCTAATTCAACAATAAGACTTACATATGGGGATATTAATGGATATAGCCCTAAAGATGCTGTATATTACAACTACTATACTACACTAGATGGTGTTATTGAGAAGGATGATCCAAATAATCATGATTTCCAGGTTCCTGAAAGATTAAAAGAACTACATGCTAAAAAGGATTATGGACAATATGCAGATGATAATGGTGTGCTTAATGCTTGTTTTATCTCTAACAATGATATCACAGGTGGAAACTCAGGTTCGCCAGTAATAAATGCTAACGGTGAACTTATTGGTACAGCATTTGATGGAAATTCAGAGGCTATGTCTGGTGATATTGATTTTGAGGAAAATCTTCAGCGTTGTATTAATCTTGATGTTAGATATACTCTGTTTATTATTGAGAAATATGCAGGTGCAAAGAATCTAATAGAAGAAATGACTATTGTAAAATAAAAGTTATTAAAACAATTTATATAATAAAAAAATGTGTCGAAATTGCTTCGGCACATTTTTAGTTTTTCTCTATCTTCTAATAATAAATTTAGCACTCACCCACTTTTCATCTACAAAAACCCTTATAAAGTATATTCCATTCCTATACCCAGACATATTCATCGAAATCTCATCATTAGATATATCTTCACTTATAAGTGATATTCCTCTTGAATCATATATCATAACTCTCTCAGAATTTTCAGGAAATCTTATATTAATCATATCATTTACCGGATTTGGCCAGAATACAATTGTTTTTAAAGTTTGTTCCTCAACATCTGTTGCAGATCCTACTACAACTAACTGTTGCGATACAGACACTGCTTTTTCATAATTTTCGTTTCCATTCTGTATAGCTGTAATAGTTGTAACACCTACGTTATACAATGCTACAGCATGATTCTGTATACGCGCTACAGATTGGTTTGAACTTGTGAATGTAAGAGGTAATCCGGATGTACTTTTTGCGTCAATACTAACATAACCATCTGACAGTTGTGCCTGCTCAAACGAATTAAATGATATTGTTTGCGGTGATTTATGTATTGTAAGAGTACCATTAACTGTAATAATGTTATAATTCTCGGCACTTGCATTACCAACTGTAATATCATATTCTCCGACCTTACTCCTACTTGTTGCATTAGTTGTAATGGTTGGTTGAGCTATAAAAACAGATGAATTATCACCATTAACAAATCCTGATATTGTATATGATAACAAAGGTATTTCCTCGCCATAGTTCATACCCTTATCTCCTGCTGTAAGAGTAAGTTGAGCTCTATTAATTATCAACTTACCTTCTTGTTCTATTATATCATAATTATTATCTAGTCCAGATAGCAATTCAATTGTGTAATCACCAATGTTACTTCCTGAATTTGCATCTGTTTGTGGTATTGGTTTACTATCCAAATCATCAACACTATCATCATTCTTAAATCCGGTATAGATAATTTCAAAATCAGGATTAATTTCACCATAAGTTCTAGACACATTCTTTACAGTTGCAATCAATTGAGCTTTAGTTACATTTAAGGTTCCGTTCATATATTTCTCATTATAATTATTAAAGGTTGCACCAGAAGGTATAACGGGATAAGGCTTAACTCCTGATGCTTCATCTGCAACTGTTTCCAATTTTGGATGTTGTATCTCTGGAAAATCCGCTATAGTTTCGCCATTCTTGAATCCACTATATGTAATTTTAAAATCAGGATTTGGATCACCGTACTGTCTCGTTATATTGCCAACCTTTATTACTAATTCTGCTTCGGTAATTGTTAATACTCCTTTATTGTGTTTAAACGTGTAATTATCTGCTTCTCCACCAATAGCTAGTATATCATGAGTCCCTATATCAGTTGCAGCTGTTGCTTCACTATATACAAATGGTTCTTTTGTAAGAACGCTTCTGTTCTGTGAATTTCTGAATCCTACAATATCACTTGTAAATGCAGGATTACCATCTCCATACTCTCTTGTTGCATTAATTGGGGTAACTGTTAGTATAGTCTTGGTAATCTCCATTATACCTGTATTATCTACCTCTATATCATAATTATTATCTGTCCCTGCTGTAAGAGTAACATTATATAATCCTACATTTGAGTTAATATCTGCTGTCACAGATCCTACAGGTGGTGTATCCAAATCTGTTTTATCATCGGTTAATTTAAATCCACTATATTCAATATCAAACGATATTGGATTTGCATTTCCATACTCTCTAGAAATATCTTTTGCTTTAGCTATAAGAGGAGCCTTTGTTATTGTTAAAAATCCTTCTATATGATCTACATCATAATTAATAAAGTTTCCTCCACTAGATTTAATCTGATAACTTCCTACAGCTTTAGTATTAGGTAAGTTTGGAGTTAATACAGGATGATTAGCAACAAGAAAATCAGAAATAGTCTCTCCGTTCTTAAATCCTGTATAGGTAATAGTAAATGCAGGGTTATTCTCACCATATTCTCTCTCCTTATTATCTGCATTAGCTTTTAACTTTGCTTTATCTATAGTTAAAACACCCTTCTTCAAATCAAAGGTATAATTCTCATCATCTCCACCAACCAATAGTATATCGTAATCACCCACATCCGAATCTAACTTTGCTACAGTATATGCTACAGGTTCTGCTGCAATCACACTTTTATTCTCTCCTGTTATAAAACCGGTATACATAACTGTAAACTCAGGATCTTTCTCTCCATATTTCCTGTTTTTATTATCGGGAGTTGATTTAAGTACAGCTTTTTTTACAGTCAGGGTACCATTCCCTGATTGTATAAGATCATAATTTACATCCGATCCACCACTCTGAAATGTAATAGGATAAGTGTTAACCGGACTAGAGGTAATTGCTGTTGTAGTCGCAATGGGTTTTACATCAATATTAGTTTCGTCTTCAGAATGCTTAAATCCTGTATATGTAAATTCAAATGTTGGGTTTACTGCACCATATACTTTCTCTTTATCATTTATTTTAACATTTAGTTTCGCTTTGGTAACTGTATACTTACCCTTTACATAAGTAAAAGAGTAATTTGGGAAAGTACAGTTAGTAACTGCAATTGCATCAGTATAAACATTTGCATTTGTGGAGTTATCTATAACTGTAGTCCCGTTTGTAGTTGCTTTTATATCGGGTCTCTTATCTAGGGTAAAGCTTGCCTCTGACTCTCCATTCTTAAACCCATTATATTTAACAGTAAGCGATGCTAGATTATCACCATACTCACTTGATTTATCCTCAGCTATCACTGTTAATAATGCTTTGTTTATAGTCAGTTTACCTGAAACCACCTTAAACTTGTAGTTTTCGTCATCACCTCCTGAAATGAGGATATCATAATCACCTATATCTGATCCTGCATTAGCTGCCGTATATGCTATAGGTTTTTTTGTTAAAACAGTTTCTGTTTGCACTCCAAAAAATCCGCTATATGAAACTGTTAATACAGGATTAACATCTCCATATATCTTTGTCTTATTATCTGCTGTTACTGTTAGCTCTCTCTTTTCAACTGTTAAGGTTCCTTTAACAAAGGTATAGTTATAATTCTCATCACTACCTCCGCTTAAGGTTATATCATAGTCTTTTACTACCGAAGA
>DKJY01000088.1 GCA_002454955.1 Bacteroidales bacterium UBA6680 | reverse complement strand
AAAAAGAACTGGTAGAGAGAAGATATAAGAGAATATAATATGAGACAAAAACTAACATTTCTGATACTAATTTTTACGTCGTTAACTCTTTATTCGCAAGATGATAAGGTGACGTTTGAGACTTTCGGACCCGGGGTTGTAGAGGTTGGAGAGTCGTTCAGACTTACGTTTCAGGTGAATGCCATAGGTGAGAATTTTAAAGCACCTTCGCTTTCGGAATTCAGAGTTTTGGCTGGTCCAACCTACGGGAGGAGGCAATCATATGTATCCAACTCAAGTGGTAAAATGGATCAAACCCTTTCTGTTACATACACATATGTAGTACAAGCACCTAAAGTGGGAAGATTTAAGGTGGGAGTAGCAAGTATTGTTGTAGATGGTGAGAAGTATAACAGTAAACCAATAACAGTAGAGGTTGTTAAAGGCAGAGCTCAGGCAGCACAGAGTAACAATTCTGGTCAACAGACTAATCAACAAGTTATATCAGATAAAGATATATTTGTTCGTGTTGTTCCTTCAAAAAGAACACTCTATCAGGGAGAACATACTGTTGCCACAATAAAACTCTATTCTAAAACAACATCTTTGCAACTTAACGATTTCAGAGCACCATCGCTTAAAGGTTTCTGGAATCAATCAATTAAGGTTGAGACAAGCTGGACAAGAGAGAGCTATAATAATGAGGTATATTATGTAGCTGTATTGCGTAAGGATGTTCTGTATCCACAACAGAGTGGAAAGATGATTATTACTCCGGCAGAGATGGATTTAACAGTTGCATTACAGCAGAGACGTAGTGCATTTGACGATTTCTTTGGATCGACGCGTACAGTTGCAAAGACTATAAAATCAAGACCCGTATCGATAAATGTAAAGGCGTTACCTGAGAATAAACCTGTAAGTTTTAATGGAGCAGTGGGAGCGTTTAAGTTCAGCTCTAAGATTGATAGGCAAAAAGTAAAAACAAATGATGCAATTACAATAAAGTATACTGTATCCGGAAAGGGTAATCTTAATCTTATCTCGGCACCAGATATTGATTTTCCGGCTGATTTTGAGAATTATGAACCTAAAGTAACAGATAGAATAAAGAACACATTAGGCGGGCAGACAGGATCAAAAACATTTGAGTTTCTTATAATACCGCGTTATGGGGGTAATTTTAAGGTACCATCAGTTGAGTTTAGTTATTTTGATCTTAAAACTAAGAAATATGTTACAATTGCATCGCCAGAATATGATATAGAGGTTGAGGCAAGCAACGACAGAGGTGCTTCGCAAATGGTATCGGGTATAAGTAAAGAGGATGTTAAGTATCTTAATAAGGATATACTATTTATTGATACCAAGAATACAAAGTTAAAGCTTAGTACTGATTTTATAATGGGTAGTACAACCTTGTATCTCATTTATCTGTTCGGAATTATATTATTAGTTGTGGTATTTCTTATGAGAAAAAGATATATAGAGAGTAATAAAAACATTGCACTTGTAAAGAATCGTAAAGCAAATAAGATGGCTCGTAAACGACTTAAGGTGGCAGCGCAATACCTTAAGAGTGGACAAAAGGAGCAGTTTTATGAAGAGACTCTTAAATCGATATGGGGATATCTTGGTGATAAACTAATGATTCCTGTTGCAGATCTTAATAAGGATACCGCTACAGAAAAACTGGTAGAGAAGGGAGTTGATTCTGATCTGTTAGGCAAATTTGATGATGTTGTTTCTACATGTGAATTTGCACGTTATGCTCCATCAGCACAATCGTCTGATATGAGTACTATATATGAGAGAACAGCAGATGTGATATCAACAATTGATCAGAAAATTAAGTAATTATGAAACGAATACTATTATTTATACCATTACTGTTTGCAGTATATATAACATTTGCACAACCAACAGAATTGCTTGAGAAGGCAAATAAGGAGTATATTGATAATAATTACGAAGAGGCAATAACTCTTTATGAGCAGATTGTTAATAGTGGTTATTCTTCTGCTGCATTGTATTATAATTTGGGTAGTGCATACTATAAACTTAACGATATTGCTAACTCAATATTAAATTTTGAGAGAGCAAAACAACTTGCTCCTGGTGATGAACGTATTGACCATAATCTTAATATTGCGAGATTATATGTTGTAGATAAAATTGATGTTTTACCACAGTTCTTTTTATCGCGATGGATAGATAACATGAGAGGTTCGAATAGTTCAGATGGTTGGGCTATATGGAGTATATCTCTATTCTTCTTGTTTGTTATTTTTGGTTCGATATATTTTCTGGCCTCATCATCGTCTGTAAAGAAGATAATGTTTTTTATATCGGTATTTGTATTGGCAATATCTGTAATTAGTTTTAAGTTCTCTGCAGATCAGAAGGATATGATTATGGAGAAATCATATGGCATTGTTTTTGCTAAGTCAGTTACGTTAAAGAGTTCGCCAGATGAATCCGGAACCAATCTTTTTCTTCTGCACGAAGGAACAAAGGTTAAAGTTACTGACAAGGTAGGTGATTGGATTGAGATTATGGTGAGTGATGGAAACAAAGGGTGGTTAAAATCGTCTGATGTTGAAGTAATTTAGGTGTAGGAGATAAACTGTTTTGAGTATGAAAGGATTTATGATGAAAGTATCGGTTAGCTTGTTTGTGTTGGCATTTGTCTGTATATCGGCTTTGAAAGCGCAGAGTAAACCGGAAAGCCGTGTTGTTAAAGAGTATAACAAGATTTATATAAGCGGATATTTTAATGTAGAGCTTGTTAAATCTGATAAGGAGTTTGTTAAGCTGGAGTTTAACGGGGTAGAATCAAACAAAATAATAACCAAAGTAAAACGTGGTGAGCTGATACTGAAACATAAATATCCGTTCTCTAAAAACTATAGTGTTAAAGCAGTTATAGGATATAAGAATATATCAGAACTTACTGCTGAATATAATTCAGATATTACCTTTGGCAAGGATACACTTACATTTGATAAGCTTGAGATTACAGCGGGGGGAAACTCTAATGTAAATATTGCAGCAACGGTACGTGATTTTGAGGTTGTGATAACCGATGGAGCAACTATAAATCTTACGGGGTCGTCAAAGTACCTGGATTTGAATGTTGCTACTGGCGCAATATATAAAGGTTTTGGTTTTGTTACAGAACTTGCAACTATATCTGTGTCAACAAATGCAAAGGCTCATTTAAAGGTAACAGATAAGATAGAGGGATCTGTTAGTACAAACGGTCATATGAACTTTATTGGAGAGCCTAAAACAGTTAAAATAAGAACTATTTTAGGAGGTAGTTATGTACAATTGGATGAAGATGATCTGGATGAGGAGTATTATTTTTAAGAGATAATATATATTTATAATAGAGCCCCTTTTAGGGGCTTTTTTTATGATATATTGGTTGTATATATTGTTAAGTGTTAAAATCTGTATTTTTATCTCTATATCGCTTTACTTTATCAGAAAAAAGTCCGAACTTATATAAAGTGATTATTTATATAGGTGATAATCATTGTTATGATGATTAATCCCCCATTGAACATTATTTTATATGAGAACATTTATTAAATATGTATTCAGCAGGAAGATAGATTATCTAAGTATTCTTATCCTTAAATGGTTATTTGGAGTGGTGTTGGTATTCTGTTGTGTTATTCCCGTTTATTCATTACCTGAGAGTTTACCGGGATTATATACAAAACCTGTTCCTAAAGCTAATTACCTGCCGGAAATTAGAAGAGAGTGTAGTGTTGAATCTTTGCAGCCTCCTGTAGCAATAGGAGAGATTGGTCAGGATATTACTGGGGTTCCGAATATGACTTTCCCGATTACAGGGGTTGGAGAGTATATAATAGAGTGGACATATACAGATGGAAATCTGAATACAACAACACAGAATCAGATATTAATTATTGAGGATACTCAGGCACCTGATGTATCAGGGCTTAATTTACCTGATATTACAGTAACAGGATGTTCTTATACCCTTGCCCCTGCTAGTTATACGTATCCCAGTGTACAAGATAATTGCGAAGGAGTAATTGTTGGAGTACCTGATGAAACAGAATTTCAGGGATATGGAACACATGTTGTAGAGTGGATATTTACTGATTCTCAGAATAATGAATCAACAAAGAAACAGAATATTGTTATTAATTATGGTGCAGATCCGATTCCGATTGTATCGTCGTTAAATAACTTAACTGGAGCATGTACTGTTGAGGTATTGTCATACCCAAAAGCAAAGGATTATTGTAATAATATTATTAAAGGAGTACCATGTGATATTAATGGTAATATTATTACTGATCTTACCTTTGTAGGGAAGGGGAGTTATACAATATTTTGGAAGTATACAGATCCGTCGGGTCGCGAGACATCTCAAGAACAGCAGATAATAGTATCTGACGACTTACCTGTACCTGGGGTTATGAACCTACCACAGATAACAGCGGAGTGCAGTGTGACAATAACAGAAGATATGTATCCGTATGCCACAGATAATTGCTCTATAGGGAAGAGAATAAAAGCAACAATGCAATCAGGACAGGATGAATATAGTAGTCCGGGGGAGTATACTATTTTATGGGCTTATAACGATGGAGTTAATAGCATTGTAACTCAGGAACAGAAGGTTATTGTTGCTGATAAAACCGTACCTGTGCCAAATAATAATGAATTATCAAATATAGTAAAAGAGTGTGGTTTTGATGTATCAGAAATTGAACAGAATAATAGACCAAAGGCAACAGATAATTGTGATGGAGAGATAACGGGGATACCGGATAAGGTTAGTTTTACAGAACAAGGAGTACACACATTACGCTGGATATTTACTGATGCTGCCGGTAATGAGAGTGAGATATCGCAAACAATAGTTATTGAGGATATTACAAAACCAGTTCCTCAGTATCCTAGTCTTGAAACAATAGAGGAGGAGTGTTATGTAAAACTGGAAGTACCAATATCAACTGATAATTGTTCAGGGTTAATAAATGCAACAACAGAGGATCCTATTGAATTTAGTACTCAAGGAACCTATATTGTTACATGGAAGTACGATGATGGAAACGGCAATGTAACAGAACAGGAGCAGGTGGTATCTATTAATGATATATCTAATCCTATTCCGGATACCAATATATTGCCTGATATTGTAGGAGGATGTAATGTAACAGTGAATACTGATAACCCTCCAACAGCTACTGACGAGTGTAGTGGTAAGATTATGGGAACTACAAAAAGTGAAACGCTGTATAATATACCCGGAGAATATGTTGTTGAGTGGGAGTATGATGATGGAAATGGTAATGTAATGATACAGGAGCAAAAAGTGATTGTTGGCGATGTATTTGCTCCTGTTCCAAATGTAGATGTATTACCGGATCTTTATTCTGATTGTAGAATAGTTGTTGAGAGACCAATTGCAACAGACGATTGTAGTGGTATTATTGAAGGCAGAACATTTGATCAGCTTGTGTATGACAGAGTAGGAGAGTATACTATAATATGGACGTATACCGATAAAAATGGTAATTTTAGTACTCAGCAGCAAAAGGTATTTGTAGAGGATAATGAACCACCTGTACCGGAACATACTAATCTGCCAGAGGTAGTTGTTGCATGTAGTACAGTTCTGGAACCTCCAAAGGCGGATGATAATTGTGCCGGAGAGATAATTGCAATTACATCAGATCCAATAGTATATACAAAACGCGGAGATTATGTTGTTAATTGGGTTTATTATGATGGTAATGGCAATAAGGTTGTACAGCAGCAGAGTGTAAGAGTTACCGATCATATTGTTCCTGTTCCTGACAGCCCAAATCTTCCTGTTATTACAGATGAGTGTAGTGTATCGTTAAAACCACCAACAGCAACTGACGATTGTGATGGAAAGATTATAGCAACTACAAGACATGATGTAGATATTGATATACAAGGTGAGTATGAGGTTGAATGGGTATATACTGATGAGAGTGGCAATTTTTCTTCGCAAATACAGCGAGTGGTAATTAATGACGTTACAAAACCGAGAGTTGTTGCGGCAAAGAATAGTGTTGTAGAGATGAATTCAGATACAGAGTATAAGGTACCGGATAAACTTCTTGATCCATCGTCGGTATATGATAATTGTGGAGTAAAGAGTGTAATAAATGATTTTAATAATTCGGAAACACTGGAGGGAGCGATACTTGGTTATGGTACAACAAACGTACGGTGGACAGTTACGGATTATAACGGTAATGAGTCATATGCAGATATCTCTGTCTCTGTCTCGTTACCATCAGGCTTAGATGATATTTTTAAGACTACTGTTAGGGTTTATCCTAATCCTAGTAATGGAAAAATATACATAAATCTTAACGAGTTTGATGCAGATTATTTGGATGTTAAGGATGTAACCGGAATAGTTGTCTATACAAATATAAATCCTTCTGGTACCGTGGTAATTGATTTAGATGATAAACTAAGTGGTTTGTACTTTATTACAATAAGGAAAGATGGCAACGTATATTGCACAAAGATTGTGATAGAGTAGAATTTAAGGGGCTGAAACAGCCCCTTATTTATTATATGTTTTTTATAATAGAATCTATTTCAGATATAAGTTCGTCTGAAGCCTTTATTAATGGCAAACGAAGATTATTATTAATAATACCAATGTTGCTGAGTGCAGCCTTTATGCCAGAAGGATTTCCCTCTTTAAATATTGCTTCAACAAAGTTGGTAATTTTATAGAACTCTTTACGTGCACTTATGAAATCGTTGTTTATAGAATGATTTATCATGGCGGAGAACACCTTTGGTAATGCTTGTGCTCCAACAGATATAAGTCCGTGTCCCCCAATTGATACAGTAGCCATAGCCAACATGTCATCTCCCGATAAAACGGCAAAATCATCCGGGCAATTGTCGATAATGTGTGCTATCTGGGCAAAATTGCCAGAAGCCTCTTTGATACCTATTATATTCTTATGTTTTGCTAAATCAATTGTGGTTTCTGCACTCATATTAACCCCAGTGCGCGATGGTACATTGTATAATATTACAGGAACACTACTGGCATCGGCAACACTTGTAAAGTGCTCAAGAAGTCCTTGTTGTCCTGGTTTATTATAGTATGGTGTTACAGATAGAATGCCAGATATACCAGACATATTCCAGTCTGACAGTTCTTTAATAACGTTGCTGGTAGAGTTTCCTCCAATACCAACCATTATTGGAATCTTTCCGTTTGTTTTGTTGATTATACACTGAACAACACTTCTCTTCTCTTCTGTTGAAAGTGTAGGAGCCTCACTGGTTGTACCAAGGGCAAGTATAAAATCAATTCCATTTGCGATCTGAAAATCAACAAGATTCTCTAGTGATATAAAATCTATATCGCCATTATCTTTAAAAGGCGTAACTAAAGCAACTCCGGTACCTTGAAATATATTTTGCATGCAGACTAATTTTAGATACATTAAGTAAACACTGTTGTTCTACAAATATAAGATAATATTTAGCATGTAGTGCTATGCCTTTAATATGCTCAGATATCTCTTTAATTCTGCGAACAAAAAATTAATATCAAACTCTTTCTGGCTTATTATAAAATCAGAATATTCTGATCTGAAAAATGATCCTCCGGCTCTTATTGATGCATTAGAAAGAGCTACACAATACTCTACCGCATACAACTCATCCATATTTAACTCAATAAGTATATCGTATCTATTCTTAATAAAGTCATTGTACTGATCGCCCGCAGGTTTACCATACCAGTTAAGATCACCTTTTTTCATGATATTTATATCTTCATATATTAGATAATCAGATTCAATATCTTTTTTATTTATGAATATCAGACAATCTGTTTTTTTTCCGTCTTTCTTAACAGTCTCAATAAATGAGTGTATAGCGTTATATTGCTCAGGAGTTTTAACAGAGGCAACAACACCAATACTTTTAGCTTCAGTATAACATATTGTCTTTTTATCTCTATTAAATTTCTTCAGACTCTTTTTAAGGTCATATTTTCTAAACCAGCTATCTAATCCAAACATATTCTATTCAATCATATTTAAAAATTCATTCTCAGAAATAATGTTTATTCCTAACTTCTCTACTTTCTGCATTTTTGCCGGACCTACATTCTTTCCGGCAAGAAGATACGATGTTTTCTTTGAAATAGATGATGTTTTTTTACCACCATATTTCTCAATAAGTAACTGTAGCTCCTCTCTTGAATACTTTTCAAAGGTTCCTGTGATAACAAATGTTAAGCCTTTTAATACATCAGAGTTATTTAGCTCCTCCTCTTCCAGCTCCATTTTCAGACCAATCTCCTTTAGTTTAAGGGTCATCTGTTTTTTTGTTTCGTCTGCAAAGAAATCAATAATACTCTCAGCAATCTTTTCGCCTATCTCATCAATCTCAATAAGCTCTTCTTTATTCATAGCAATTAAGCTATCTATATTTTTTACGCCTCGGGCAAGTTTTTTAGCCACAGTTTCTCCAACATAACGAATCCCCAAAGCAAACAGTACACTTGCAAAAGGCATCTTTTTAGACTCTTCTACTCCTGTTATAAGCTGTTCTGCCGATTTGTCTCCCATACCGTCAAGCACCTTAATGTCATCGGCATTTAATGAGTAGAGATCTGTTATATCTTTTATATATTTTTTGTCAAATAGTAACTCAACCGTCTCTTCGCCAATACCATCAATATTCATTGCTTTACGAGATATAAAGTGTTTTATACGACCTTTTATCTGTGGAGGGCAACCTGTTTCATTAGGACAGAAGTGTTTTGCTTCACCCTCAATTCTGATTAGCTCTGTATTACACTCCGGACAGGTGGTAATGTACTGTAGGGGTTCCGAACTATTCTCTCTTTTTGTTTTATCTACACCTACAACCTTTGGTATTATCTCGCCACCTTTCTCAACGTACACCATATCATTTATTCTAATATCATGAATAGCAATCTGATCGGCATTGTGAAGGGATGCTCTTTTTACAATAGTACCGGCAAGTTGTACAGGTTCTAGATTAGCAACAGGAGTTATAGCTCCTGTTCTGCCTACCTGATATGTTATATCGTTTAGCTTAGTAAGTTCCTGTTCTGCTTTAAATTTGTATGATATAGCCCATCTGGGAGTTTTAGATGTAAATCCTAGCTGCTTTTGTAGATCAAAATTATTTACCTTTATAACTACACCATCAATTGCGTACGGAAGATTCTCTCTCTCTTTATCCCAATATGAGATAAACTCCTTTATCTCTTCGCGTGTTTTACAAAGTCTCATTGTATCAGGCACCTTAAAACCATATGTCCTAGCATTTGTCATTGCTTCAAAATGTGTTATCTCAGATACTGAATCAGATGCCATGTAGTACAGCATGCAATCTAGTTTTCTGTGTGCCACAACCTTAGGGTCAAGCATCTTTAAAGTTCCTGATGCAGCGTTTCTTGGATTTGCAAAAGGATCGTTGCCTTCCTGTATGCGCTCTTCATTTATTGTTTCAAATGAACTAAACGGCATTAGAACCTCACCCCTTATTTCAAACGATTCAGGATAGTCATTGCCCATAAGAGTCAGTGGGATAGATTTTATTGTTTTGATATTGTCAGTAACAATATCTCCTCTGTTACCATCACCTCGGGTAATTGCCTTGGTTAGATTCCCATTCTCGTATGTTATACTTATTGCTACACCATCAAATTTAAGTTCGCATGTGTAATTTGGCGTGGTTTCAATTGTCTTTTCTGTTCTGTCAAAGAACTCATTTAAATCCTCTTCTGAGTATGTGTTGCCAAGCGATAGCATCGGGAATTTATGATCTCCTTGCTCAAAAGAGGAAAGTATATCGTTACCAACTCTTTTTGTAGGAGACAGAGGACTGGCAAATTCAGGATTTTTATTTTCCAGATCTTCAAGCTCTTTTAATAGTTGATCAAACTCAAAATCTGTTATTTCAGGGGATGATTTAACGTAATAAAGATAATTATGTCGGTTAATGTTCTCTCTTAATCTATCAATACTCTCTTTAATTTGAGATTTGGTCATTGTTGTTTATGTTATATTGTTATTCTAAAGTTGTAAAACGACACTAATTTATTGAAACAATTCAAGAGTTATAAGTAAAACATAAAAAAAATATTAATTATTGTAACTGTTTAATATATATTATGATATAATTGAGCTTTTTGGTTTATCAATTATTTTAGGCAACGAATGAATATTATGAATAGTATAATATTGTTTATGTATAGATTGGTATTGTACACTATATCATGTATTTTTGTATATACGTGTATTAGACATCTTTGCAATGAAAACAAACCTTATTTATAGCATCTTATTATTTCATATTTTGTTTGTAATAAACAGTTTTGCTCAAACAAATAATGATTCTTTACAATCTGCCATTGACACAGCCGACACAAAAGCAAAGTTGATACTGTATCTGAGACATATGAGCAATCAATTATCTGGCAGTCGCGATTCAAATCTTTTATATTATAATGAAGCTATTATTCTTGCTAAAGCAGAGCAGGATACAAATGCTATTATTGATATATATGAGAATGCCATTATATTCTATTCTGTAAGAGATAAAAAGCAGAGAGCAATTGATGAGCTTAATGATTATATAGCAATATGTAAACTGGTAAAAGATACCTCTAACATATATAAGGGGATGCGATTTTTAGGGGCGCTTAAAGGGCAGCAATCTAAGTTTAATGAAGCTTTAAATATTTATCGCGATGCAATGGGGTATGCAACAGATTCGTTAGACGTTGCTTCGCTAAATATAAATATTGGGCTTATATTTTTTAATCTGGATGATTATGATAATGCTCTTAACTATTTTAAATCTGCTGAGGGGTTGTGCCCTGTATATGAGTATGATATTAGAGCAATAGCAATTAATAATCTGGCATCGTTATATCTTGAGATAGATAGCCTTGAATTGGCTATACACTATTATGAGGAGGCTATTAGTTTAAATAAGCGGATTAATAATAGAGATGGAGTTGCCAGAAGTTATCACAATTTAGGGTTACTGAATACAAGAGATGGCGAGTATTCAAAAGCTGTTAGACACTTTAAAGAGGCATTACGATTACGTCGTTCATTAGATAATAAAAGAGGTATTGGCAGCACATTGAGTGCACTGGGGTCATTGTATTACGATATTGAAGACTATAATAGATCCAGAAGGTATTATAAAGAGGCTTTACAGTTTGTAGAGGTTGCCGGATCGCTTGATGAAAAGGCTGGATTGTACTCAAATATAGCAAGACTATATGAGAAAGAACATAACTACCAACGAGCATATTTTTATCTTAAACGTAAAGTTGTTATGCAGGATTCTATAAATAAGCTTAATAGTATTGTTGTAGCAAAAGATAATAAGCATAAATATGAGATAGATCTTTTAGAGAACAGAGTTACTCAGATAGAGGATGAGCGTGATGTAATATCAGAAGAACTTGATGATATGAGTAAAAGATACAGAAATATGGTTATTACTCTTATCTCTGTAATAGTATTGCTTATTGTTATTTGGTCTATTATTAGATATAATAAACTAAGAAGAAATTGATTTACTAACCTATATGACATAATGTTGTTATATATCATACAATATCGATTATTATTTTTAACATCTTTTACAACATTTTGTATTGACTTATTAGTTAATTATTGCCAATTTTGATTTAAACAAGACGAAGACAGAGATGGCATCAATATATAGCGAAGAGAGAGAGAAGAGACGTATAAAGAAGAGGTATAAGGAGCTTTTGTTATCGATAGGAGACAGAGTAGATTCTGATGGTAAGGAAGAGATACGTGAAGCGTTTGAATTAGCTGTAGAAGCTCATAAGGAGAGACGACGTGAATCGGGAGATCCGTTTATATTTCATCTTATTTCTGTTGCACAGATAGTGGTTAAAGAGATAGGACTAGGTAAGAGATCTATTATTGCTGCATTGCTTCATGAAGCTGCAAGAAGCAAGCAGATATCTTTTGAGAGCATAAAAGATAAATTTGGTAAATCAGTATCTGATCTGCTTGCAGGACTTGTTAAGATTGCAGAGCTCGGAAATAATGATAATAAGATACAAGCTGATAACTTTCGGAACCTTTTATTATCACTATCAGATGATGTTCGTGTAATCCTTATAAAAATTGCCGACAGACTAGATCTTATGCGATCTATGTCATATATTGATCCTGAGAAACAGGTTCGTAAATCGTTAGAGACATTTTATCTATATGCTCCTTTAGCGCATCGTTTAGGGCTATATAATATAAAATCTGAGATGGAAGATCTTTCGATGAAGTATACTGAGTCTGATGCCTATAAAATGATAATTAAGAAGCTCTCTGATACAAAGGCTAAACGTGAGAAATTTATTAAACAGTTTATTGAACCAATAAAGATTCAGTTAAAGAAGCAGGGATATAAATTTGAGATAAAAGGGCGTACAAAAAGTATATATTCTATCTGGAAGAAGATGCAGAAACAGAATGTCCCTTTTGAAGAGGTGTATGATCTGTTTGCCATACGTATTATATTGTTCTCAGAGCCTGATAAAGAGAAGTCAGAGTGTTGGAATACATATTCGTTAATAACAGATAAGTATCAACCCAATCCTAAACGTATGCGCGACTGGATATCTGTGCCAAAAACAAACGGTTATGAGAGTTTGCACACTACGGTTGTTGGCCCGGATGGTAGGTGGGTAGAAGTTCAGATTCGTACAGATAGAATGAATGAGGTTGCAGAAAAAGGTTTTGCAGCACATTGGAAGTATAAAGGTATAAAGTCTGAACAGTCACTTGATAACTGGCTACTAAGGATAAGGGATATTTTGGAAACTCCTGAACAGTCAGAGAATGTTATTGATAGCTTTAAGATGAACCTTTATAATAAGGAGGTTTTTGTATTTACTCCAAACGGAGATCTTAAGAAATTTCCGCACGGATCATGTTTGCTTGATTTTGCTTATGATATACACTCTGATTTAGGTGATACGTGTATTGGAGGAAAAATTAATGGCAAAAATATTACTATAAAGTATGTATTACAGAATGGCGATATAATTAGTGTAAATACTAGCAAAAAACAGTTTCCTAAACCAGACTGGTTGAGTTTTGTTAAGACAACTAAAGCAAAAACCCGTGTTAAACAATACCTCAAAGAGGTTAAACTTAAGGATGCAGATGATGGAAAAGAGATGTTGGTACGTAGGTTAAAGAACTGGAAGGTGCCAATGTCTGATAAGTTGTTTTTTGATATGATAAAGGCTTTTAAATATAAAAATGCCCTTGATTTTTATTCAGATATAGCAAAGGAGAAGATCCCGTTACAGGATGTAAAAACATATATAAACTCTCTGACATCTAAGGATGATAATGTTATAAAGGAAGAGATTGTTGAAAGTCATGTTGTTCAACCTCAAAGTACAACTGCTTCAACTTCGTCTGATTTTCTTGAAATAGATAACAAACTTGTTAATGTTGATTATAAGTTTGCACGTTGTTGTAATCCGGTTATGGGTGATAATGTTTTTGGATTTATTACCATTGGTGAGGGAATAAAGATACATCGTGATGATTGCCCGAACGCTCAGCAGTTAAAGAAGAGTTATCCTTATAGAATTGTTGATGTTAAATGGAAGGATACAGATGAGCAGACTTCATTCTTAGTGAATGTAAAAATATTAGGTTCTGGTAGTTCTGGTATAATGAGTAGCATTACAGATATAATAACTAAAGATCCAAAGGTTAGTATGCGGGCATTTTTTATTGATTCTGATGCAGTTGGTGAATTTGCAGGACGAATACAAATAAATGTTTCAGATCTCAAACATCTGGATTATATACTAAGAAAAATATCATCAGTAAAGGGAGTGGTTAAAGCCTCTCGTATGAATAGCTAATTGAAATTTCTGAATAAAGTAGGTATATAACAATTGATGTTGTTATATATCTGTTTTTTTATTCGGTTATAAATAATAGTTGTTTATAAAATGTAACTTCTACCGTTTTAGATAATAGTTCTTGTTAGGTCAGAGTTATACTAATAATAGTATAACCCTAACAGGTTGATCATATAGTTTTGTGGGTTTATCTCTTATTCCAGTTGAATCCCGGATAATCTTTTTTCAGTTGTTTTGCTTCCGGGCACTTTGTTACAAGAATGTCAAGATACCACCCAAACGACTTAAGGATATTAATAATATTCCTTTTCTTTATGAAGAACTCCTCTTCCTGAAGCTTGTAAATTGTATCATCAAATCTCAGGCGTCTTATCTCGCTCCAGTAATAGAAACGGGCAATAAGACATTGATTTCTACGACTTATAAGTCTTGATCTTCTTGAGTCGTCAAATGTTTCTGTTTTCTCATCGTTCTGTTTTAGTTCAGTTGTCTCTTTAAGTCTTTCCATGTTTGACAAAAATTTATGTTCAAATAATCCTTGGGGTGCTTCGCTTATTCAATAATAAAAAATAACACATAACAGAAGGGGATTACTATTACTGTAATAATTTAATAAATGCAATAAAAAACGAAACGTTGTTGTTGAAACCAAGTATATATGTTAAAATGTTCAAAAATCACCTTGGTTAACTTAACTACTAATTTAACTATAAAAAATCAAATTATAGTATTATATGGTGTTAAAAAAAGGTAAATTTTATTTGAAAGAACATCTGTTTGGATATACGTTGTAACAACCAACATTATCAAAATATCAAAAAGTATGCCGAACTATATCTAAAGAAATACTCTTTTTTAAGCTGTTTTTGTATGTCTGAAAAAACTTTTTTTCGTGTAACGCGAAAAAAGTGTTAAAACGCGTATAATCAAGACTGTTTTGTGCAAAGAATTACATCTGAGTGTCGTTCTTTTACATCTGAGTGTCGTTCTTTGCACGGCCGTTTGCAAAGTTCAAAACTCTATTATAGTTTTACAGTGTGATTAAGCAGTCCCCAAAGCCTAAATGCTTCAGACAAGATTAATCTACCCGCGGATTTTAACAATGAATATTCATAATTACTGAACACGATATTATGTGTTTCAGATTGATTTGGCGTATTTAATTATTAACCAAAAATAGACGTATATGGAAACCGATGAAGAATTAATTAAGACACTTGAGGAGATGATCCTTATTAATAGAGAACAAGACCCCGAATTGGCAGAGATAGAAGAGGCGTATTTAGAAAAACTAAAATCTGAGATAAATGATTAAAGCATTAACACTTCCTACCCCTAACTGTAGGTTAGAGCTTGCTGAAGGAGGTAATTTAGAGCCTAATCAGACCTATTATATAATTGGGTATTTCAGTAGGTTTGGAGGCTATTATGGTCAATGGCATTCGGCAGTTCAGGATGAGTTGAGTATAACCACTACAGATACAAAACGAAGTATAAGGGTTATAGTAGGATATAACAATGAGCAAGGAGAGTTTGTTGCCGGAGCACCGGCTCCGGAAGGCCTGAAAGCCGGATATAAGTTTAAGTGGGATAAAGCCACAATGAAAGATGAGAACGGAGAGTTTTACAAATGGTTAAATCCGAATACAAATGCAGGTAGCGAAAGTAAAGGACATAACAGATGGAGTCATATCTATCATGCCGATAGCAGATATTATTCAGATTTTATCTTAACAGAACTTAAAGAAGTGTCAGGTTTTCAGTCATACTCTAATTTTCATCCACAAATATCTTCTGGTAATTTAGAAGAGAGTTGCTTTTTGCAGACCTATGATAGAGACAAAGGTAACTTGTTGATTTTTGTTAAGGATGAGACCTATGATTTCAGTGATTTGTGTACAGCATTAAAAGAAGTTGATGCTGAGTTATATCATATAGGTAATAAGTATGTTGATTTTTATGGATCAATGTATGATAGTGAAGGTGTTCTTAAACTTGATAATATTCAGATTCATCAATATTTTGGAAATATAAAGAGCACATTTACAGAGATGAATAATTGTAACTATGTTCTGTTTGATCCGCTGATCTGGTGTGATTTGAACGGACAGTATAATGATTGTGATATATCAACATATGGCTCTATTATTCTTAAATCATATAACGGTAATAATAATTTTATCTATAAAAAGGATAACAGAGGATATTTGTCATCATATCATTCGGCACAAGGTTTAAAGCTTATAGATAACAGGTTTGCATGGTCATATCCTAAGGCTGGATATAAGTTAGAGAATTTTGAATTTGTTAACTCATGGTTGCTTTTTAATCCAAAAACAGAAGGAGCAGAATTGCATAATATCCTGTTTCATTCAAAAGATACAGGAAAGCACATTCAGATGAATAACAAAACCAAGGGAGATAAACATTTTAACTTCTACAATATAAATCCTGTTCCAAGAATAGAGTATACAAATATTAGTAATGGAATAATAACAATTGACTCATATTCAAGACACAGTCTTGTAGTTGAAAATATTCCAGAATCTTGCACTACTGAAGTACATAAAGATGGTGTATTTTATAAATCTGTTCAGTTAGAAGAGAATAGAGGAACATTTGATATACTAAGAGATAAACATGCCAGTCGTCCGGATGGAAAGGATGATATAACCTCTGATAACTCAGAATATACCCTGGTAATAACAAGTCCTTTTACATCAAAGTATGTAGCGCCTATTGGCAGATTTGATGTTGATATTAAGGTAAGGTTGGCACCAGCAAAAAAAACTCCTGTTCTGGCAACGGGTATAAAGGCAACTGCAACCGATCATATGGTAGACAATGTTGGCATTATTACAAACCTTGGCGATAGGGCAATTGATGTTATGGCAGAGACAGTTATTGATGCAGGGAAAATAGATGTTAAATAAGTAAATGATAAAAGAATGAAACAGCAGAATATATCAATAGTAGAGAGAAATACAGAGGTTTTTAAGGTTAAAATAGAGTTACCGGAAAATTTTGATACAACAAACTGTGGAGCCAAACTGTATGTATTCAACAAAAATGGACAGACAGTTACAACTGTTAAAACTCTTACAGGAACAATGAACGTTAAAGAGCTGACATTTATGTTATCGGCATCTGATAATAATCTTAATAAGGGGATATATTATTACGAGGTTTGGTTCCTGTATGCAGGAGATAAGAAAAAGACTATACTTCAGGGAAAACTTACTGTTGTAGAGTCATATTATGATGGATCAACAGTTACAGCATAAAGGAGAATATTATGATAAAAGCGTTAACATTACCAATACCCGCATGTAGAGTTGAGTTGGCTGAAGGAGGAGATCTTTTGCCAGATCAGACCTACTATATAATTGGGTATTTTAGTAAGTATGGCGGATATTACGGACAGTGGTGTTCTGCTGTACAGGATGAGCTCTCTATTACAACAACTCAAACACACCGGAGTATAAAATTTACTGTGGGGTATAATGACGATAATGGTCAGTTTGTTGCTGGTACACCATCTCCTGAAGGTATTACAACAGAGTATAAGTTTAAGTGGGATTTGGCCACAATGAAAGATACTGATGGTAACTACTATAAATGGTTAAACCCAAATACTAATTCAGGGAGTATCTCAAAAGGGCATAACAGATGGAGCCATAGAAGACATGAAGAGTCTGATCTGGGAGATATCTTTACTTTGTCTTCATTTACTGAAGGTGGAGGGTACCAATCATATGAAAATTTTCATCCTCAGATATCATCGAATGATAATACAGAGGGTTGTTTTTTGCAAAGTTATGTAAGAGATAAAGGAAATATACTGATATACCTGAAAGATGGTGATTATCTTTTTGAAGATTTTTGCAACGCACTAAAAGAGGTTGATTCTGAGTTATATCATGTTGGTTACGATTATATTGATTTTTATGGATCAATATATGGCAAAAATGCAAAACTGACATTAAATAATATACAGTTGCAACAGTATTTTGGCGATATAAAATCTGATTGTATAGTAATGAATAACTGTAATTATACAGTGTTTGATTATGCTATTACCAATAATCTTGTTGGAGAATATAATGATTGCTCCATTGTTAACTACGGATCACTTAATCTGCATAACTACACCGGAAAGGATACAAAATTGTATAGTAAAGATAATTCAAGAGGAGTATCTTCGTATAAACCAGTCAGTGGAGTAAATATTATAAATAACAGATTTAAATGGATTAATCCACCACAGAATTCAAGGTTAGAGAATTTCAGTTGCAACAATTCATGGCTTAACGTACTTCTTAAATACGGAGATATTGAGCTTAGTGAAATTAGCTTTAATGCAACTGATACTCCTTATGATATCTATATAGATAACGAAACAGAAGGATCAAAAAATATTACGCTGTATAATGTAAATCCTAAACCACGTGTTGAATTTAAATTAACCAAGGGAGGACTTATAACAGTAAACAGCTACTCACGTCATACTATTACGATTGATAATCTTCCGGATAATGCACACCTGTTTATTGAGAAAAACGGAGAGTTCTTTATGGAGGTAAGTATGACAGGTGATAGCGGTACGTTTGACATACTAAGAGAAAAATATGTCAGTATGGCATCAGGTAAAGCAGATGTTTCAGAGTACAACGGAGATTATGTACTGGTTATTGAGAGCCCGGAAACAAACAGGTATGAGATTACGGTAAACAGAGAAAAAAGGCATTTAAGAGCAACGTTATGTCCGTCGGTAGAGATACCGGATTTTGTAAACACTCTTAACCCATCAGTTACAGCTGATATAGATTCTAAAACAACAGAACTGGATAATAACCTTATAGATGTTAAAGGTTTAGAGATGTGGTAAATGATATTAAGAAAATAAGTTATAAATAAAAGTAAATTAAGCATTATGAAACGAAGCATGAGAATGGTTATTCACACACACGAGGATGATTAT
>DKJY01000191.1 GCA_002454955.1 Bacteroidales bacterium UBA6680 | reverse complement strand
TATGTGTACTCGCCGGGTTCTACAGGTGGGGTAATAGTATATGGTGATTTTCCGGTTATATCTGCTACAAAAACTCCATCTAACCATAACTCATCCTTTACTGATCCGGTTACTGTCCACTCCAGATTAGTTGTTCCTCCTGAAATAACATCGGTTGGATCTGCTGTAAATGAACTTATAACAGGTGAAACAAATGCTTCGTTAAGCGGATAGAATCCGGTTGGTGGGGCATATTTAAATCGAGCATCCGGCACACTATTATCTGTTATCTCTGTCCATTCACCTGTTGAGATATCTATTTTGTAGTCCTTTAATCCAACCTGACCTCCCTGACCAAAATTCATCTCAGCATTAATATCGCCATTATTTACACCATATGCCGGATAATAATTCTTGTCTAATACAATAAATGCCTCATTAAGATCATCTGAAGGAGATCCTATACTTCCTGATGATCCGATCTTCTCAAACCACGTACCCTCCTTACCAAACCATAATTTTCTTGTCTCCGGATTATAAGCTATTAATGCTGTCTGTTCATCATCTAGTACAGAGACAGATTCAGATTCAATAACACTGCCAGACACATTTGACACATAACGCAACCCACAATCATAGGCATAACTTACTGGTTTTGTACCAAGATACTCATTTGATAATACAATATCTTCTGACGCTATACCTGTATAAAACCTTTGGAGTATTAAATTTGGCTCATGTGTTATATTCTCCCAATATGATGGCTCTTTAACAATTTGACTTACCAACCCCTGCCCTCCAGCCGGAGCACACGAAAATCTTAGGTTTCCATTTGTCAGATTTAGAATATTTGTCTTATAAACCACTTTATCGGGATCTAATACTGCAAAGTTTCTTGTAGGGCTATCCAGCATCTGATCTATATATTTATTGCCATCCTTTCTACTATCATAATTTACAGGAGTGTAATCATTACCTTTTCCTGAATAATCTTTTCCCGGATTTTTTTGATCTGAGAAGTTCAGATAAAAACCATTTGTGCCATAATCTGATACCTCTGGTTGCTTTGGTAACCATTTTCCTTGCTTCATCTCTCCAAAATCATCTTTTGTTAATACCAATCCATTAACAAAATGTACTTCAGACATATAACCGTCATAGCACATATTTGTGCCTCCTGATATACCTAAATCGCCACCTATAAAACACTGATATGCAGAACCAAATTGTGTTATTCTGCCATTTAACGTTGACTCATCTAATTCGGTAAATGAAGCATCTACAAGTTCTCCATCAAAATAGAATGATAACTGTTTATTCTCTGAGATAATACATACGTGGTGCCACTTATATAAATTATCTGCTTTTATTAACTGATTATTGCTCTTGTAATATACTGTACCATCTGTATGTTCATGACCATATAAAAGGTAACCACTATTAAGGGCTATATATACAGCATCTTTTTTAGATGATCCATGATATCCTGATAACATGATTGCTGACCAGACAGGAATTGAGGTTGGTTTAATCCATGCACTAAAACTCCAGTTATCTTTTCTATTATCTGACTCTGGAACAAACCCTAATTTATTTGATGTATTTCTGTTAAATCTTAATGAGTAAGGTATCTCTTTCCAAAAAAAGATATATAATCTCTTCTCGCTTATAAATCCATTAATATCTGTTACACGTAATGTGTAATCTGCATATGTTTTATCTGATGATGGTACTATTGTTTTACTAGTTGTTCCGGTTACATCAACCGGAATAGAAAAGTTATTATCAGTATCACTTATAAGTTCTATCTTTACCGCATCAGCAGATCCCCATGTTAATGTTGTCGATTCTCCGTTCTCTATCCTTGTAGGAGTTGCTTTAAATATGTTTATCTCAGGCTGACTCAACAAACTATTCTTTACCCATACTGTTCCTGATTTATAGGAACCTAAATTATTAGAGACATGCCAACTACCATAATTAAACCAGAAGCTACCTTTTGGACTACAACAATCCCTGCGAACAATAATATGCATCATTTCAGCGTCCTCTACCCTCACGTGTGTAGCATCAGTGTTATTGGTTTTCTTTAGTGTTGCTGCTTTCCATTCATTGTCAAATGACATAACCTTCATTTCACAAGCAATATCATTGTCTGTTACATCTGGTCTTGTATTATAAAACACATCACTCATAGAATTGAATCTCCAATATGCCTTATGAATATCTGAATCTGTTGTAATTCTGAATTCATTACCCAACTGTTCTATAATATTTCTTGATAATATGGCTGTTGCATCTATTTCCGGAGAGCTTAAAGCAGCAACATTATACCCCTGATCTGTAATATCATCTGCCTGATCTGATCCTCTATTGTTTTTATGAACTAATGTCCAACCACCTCCATCTGTTGTCATATCACACCAAGTTTCGAACTCTGCTATTGGAGCATCTCCATCTGGATCTATTTTATAGACTCCGTCTACTCTACGGTTTTTAAGATAGTGGTGTTGACACGATTTTTCGGCAGATATAAGAGTGGTACTTTCATTATCTCTTATCCATAATCGTCCAAATTTAGTAATAGCATTTTTCGCGGTACCATAACAACCACATCCACCACCCGATAATGAGCAATCTAAATGTTCTTTCCAATATATAGCGCCATTATACATAACTCCATAATTTTGACCAGGATTTGTGTCTTTCTCATCATTTGATGTAAATCCCCAAGGGAAGTATGTATATGAGGTGTTTACAGTCAAATTAAATCCATAAGCTTGCCTTCCTTTTCCGAATCTCATAAACGATGCATCATAATACTCTGCTCCTGTAAGTTTTTCCCCACATGTACTGCTAAGGTTTCCGTTTATTATAAGCATACTTCCTGAGAAATGATTCAATGCTGTCTTTTTAGTGTCAAAGTTGTATTTCCACTTATGTAACCTATAATTAGAGCTACCTTTATCTGTCTCTATATCCATTCTTAGAGTATTACCTGCTATATAATTAAAAGAGTTATATTTAGCTCTTAGTCCATCATTATTGTATATTGGGGCAATTACTTCATCATTTATTGAACCTACACTTTTCCAGTCATTAGTTGAAAATCCTGTTCCATTATCAGACAAGTTCATCAACAACGTCCATCCTCCTCCTTCAGTTGTCATATCGCAGTATGCCTTAAATGGTTCAATTTTACTTGATGATCCATCCGGATCAAGCAGATATATCCCGTCTCGTTTATAGTTATCAGGATAATAAACAAGGTGTTCCATGCATGATTTTAGTGAAGTAGATGAGCTTTCGGAATCGGGAAACAAATCTGTTGATGTCATATCACAATA
>DKJY01000047.1 GCA_002454955.1 Bacteroidales bacterium UBA6680 | reverse complement strand
CGTACAGTAGTAATGGATACAAGTCTGAGAAACAGATAGCCATAACAGTATATGATAAGTATAAGATAGATTACTCATTAAGGTTTAATGCGGGTTTAGGTCAGAGTCTTACAAAACCGGATATGGTTAATGGTGATAGAACAGAGTGGACATGGAGTAATTGGGTTAAGCTGGGATCTCTTACTTCACTTAATACCACAAAGGAGACCTATATTTTTGGAGTAAAAGTACCATCAGAGAGTGATCGTACTGTATTTGGTTGGTATTACGGACAATTCTTCTTTTCATATTGTTCAGGAGATTCATATAAGATAAATGCTGGTACAAAAAATAAGTTTTCTGATACAAACAGGTGGTATCATGTAGTATTATATTATGATTCAGATAATACTATAGCCAAAGAACGAATAAAGATATTTGTAGATGGTGTTCAACAAGATTTAGTGAAAGCTGAAAGGGGAACGGGAAGTGGTTCTAATAATATCTATCCTTCGTTAGGGGTACAAACAGATGTTAATTACGCAACAAATAAAATAGATATATGTAAATTCAATACTTCAGAATATTTTGATGGATATTTATCTGAAGTACATTTTATTGATGGGAAAGCTCTACCGGCAGATGAATTTGGAGAGTTTAAATATGGCAAATGGATACCTAAAAGTCCTGAGTTTTCTGATTATGGTACAAACGGCTTTTATCTGAACTTCTCAAATCAAGAAAACCCGGGAGAAGATTTCTCTGGTAATGATAATCATTGGACACCAAATGGATATGATAGCAGGAAAGATGGTGATAAATATATAGACCAAATGTTGGATAGTCCAACACGTAATTTTGCAGTACTTGATCCATTAACTATTGTTAAAACTACTCTGTATGATGGTAATCTTAAATTTGCTCAAAATACAGGTCTCAAATATTCTAAATCATCAAGATTAACTATGGATTTTCAAAAAAACAACCGTTTCTATTGGGAATCAAAAATACTCAGCAAAGCATCAAGCTGTAGTGGTAAATCTAAATATTTAGGAATCTACGACACTGGAAGTACAGGCTACTTGTACCAAGAGACAGGAAAGATGTATAGTGGTGGGTATACAGGAACAGAGATTGATAAATGGGACGTAAATAGTATTGTGAAAGCAAAACTGGATTTAGAGAGTGGTATAAATGAGTACTCGGTAAACTCAAATATTTTTAGACAAGCATATAATAGCGATGCTATAAGAGATGTTGATTATTTTGCTTACGCCACTACATCTGGGTCTTGTACAGGAGGTTTTTCGGGATACCTGAATTGTGGTCAGGGCGGACAGTCAGGACTAAAGGATTATGTATGGGACAGAGAGAACAAAACATGGAGTGAGGCAACTGGTAAACAAATTCCTGATGCCAGATTTGCTTATGTTCCGCCAGCCGGTTTCAGACCCTTATCAGAAAATTTCTTTATTCCGGAAATAGAGTTTACATCAAACAGATATAAAGCAAAAAAGGGATCTGAGATTACACTTAGCTGGAATATTGATTATGCTACTGAAATCACAGCCTCGTCAGATGATCCTGAGAATCCGTTTACCGGTTCTGTTGATGCTAGTGGCTCGTTACAAGTTTCTGTGCCAGACAATGAGGGAGTTTACTCATATACTATTACTGCAAAAAATAGTGTTGGTGATGTAGTTACCAAAACAGTACCAATAACAACTACAGAGAATTATGAAGTAAACTATTCGTTTAGAATGAATAAAGAGGATAAACAATATTTAAGGTATCTACCTTCTAAAGCAGGTAGTGGAAAAAAATGGACATATAGTGCATGGATAAAAAGAGTTGATACTGATTATCTATTCTTATTATCATCATATTATAGCAATTCCAGCACAAATAATAAATCGTTGACTTTACAAATATCTGGAAGTTCAATTGGTATTTATGATAATAATGATAATAGATACACATGGTCAGAATCCAGAAATATAAATAATAATAAATGGCATCATGTTTTTGTAGTTTTTAACACAACTAAATCTACTTATAAAGAGATGGTTGAAATATATCTGGATGGAGAACCGTTGACGCATTCTTCATCAGAATCAAACAGACAATTTCCTGTATTCGATAAACATTACCCTATTATGGGGAACAATACCTATAAAAACATTGGTCATACACAAGGGGTAAAAAACCATTATAATAGTGGATATATTTCAGAAATCTATTTCGTTGACTCATACAATCTAAGTGTTGATGATTTTGGGGAAACTCGCAATGGTAAATGGGTTCCAAAGCAACCTGACATAGATGATTACGGGACAAATGGTTTTTACTTGAATTTCTCAGACCAAACCAATCCTGGTAAAGACTATTCAGGCAATAATAATCATTGGTCTCTTATAAATTATGAAAGCCGAAAAGATGGTGATAAATATATAGATCAGATGCTGGATAGTCCAACACGTAATTTTGTTGTACTTAATCCTAATGATTACAATCAGTATGGAGGAGGGACAAATAATTTATACGATGGTAATTTGCACATATATCAATCTCATGCAACAAGCCAGTCTTTAGGGTGGTATTTAACAAAAGATTTACAGGGATTTGCAAAATGGTGGGTAGAGTTTAAATCAGAACAGCAAAATGGAACAGGTTCAGCAACAGGAACAAAGTTTGTTATAGAAACACCTGAAGATACCGAATGGTATATAATGAACTATATTGGTTCTGACAGATATCTATGGTTTAAGAATAAGAATAATGGTGAAGAAACGGGGAGCAGTGCTTTAAAGGGATATACAAAAATATCAGATAAGTTGCCGAACAATATTTACCTAAACTTTGGTTATAATTTATATGATGGAACAGTGGATATCTATAACGATGGAGTTAAACAAAAAGAGATAACAGATATTCAGTTACAAAATAATATAAGACTAAATGTAGGTAGTGGAACACAAAGTACTACCAAATTATTAATAAACTTTGGTCAGGGAGGTCAGGTTGGATTAAATAACTATAGAATAGATATTACGACAGGGGAGTGGACATTGATAACAGATAATAGTGTACCTGATGCCCGTTTTAAGTACGCTCCTCCAACAGGATACTATCCACTTAACGATGCATTTGCCTCACCTGTTATAAGCAGCTTTACAGTTAATCCATCAGAGGTGAAAGCAGAAGAGGATGTAGAGTTCAGCTGGACAGTAACCGGATCAGTAAAGGATGAGTTATGGTTAGATGGAGTGTTGGTAGCAGATATAACCGGAAAATCACTATATACTATTACCCCACCTTCAGAACCCGGCGAGTACATATACACACTAAAGAGTTATAATGCAGTAGGATTGGTTTCAACCAAAGAGGTTAAAGTAACAGTATTGCCAGGCGTATCAGTAGAGTCAATTCAGATAAACGATAACAAAACAGAGTACCGCTCAAACCAGCAGTTAGAGGCAGTGCATAGCAATCTTATACCAGAAGATGGTCGATTAATATATAACTGGTTTGTAGACAGAGGATCAGGATACAGTTCAATAGCCAAAGTACTAATCCCATTTGATGGCAATAGTGCAGAAGATCATTCCGGCAATAACAATAACGGGACAGTGCACGACGATGAAGATGATGGCTATAACACCAACGGCAAATATGGAATAGGATATGAGTTTGATGGTATAAATGATTACATAGAGATGC